>CAMDSU010000013.1 GCA_945907335.1 Bordetella parapertussis
GCCAACTTGCACCGGTTTTACGACGGACGCATACCCAAAGTGTTGCAGCACCCGCGTTACCGCTTGCATGTCATGACGTCGCGCGGTCGCGGCCTGTTGCAACGTGACACGCCGTTGCGACGAACCGTGGGTTATGGCGCAGCTTATCTGACCAACCTTGTCAACCGCAGTGCCATGGGTGGCTGGTTAGAGCGCGTGGTTTTCTCCTCGCCTTTTTTAGGCCATGCGCAACCACTGCCTTTTCGTGTGCTCGATTACACAACCCGGCAATTCGCTCTCAGTGAAGACAATTTTTTGGATGCCATGCAAGCCAGTTGTTCCATCCCGTTTGTGCTCAACGCGGTTCACGATATCGCAGGCGCACCGACGGGTGCCTATTGGGATGGCGGCATCACCGATTACCACTTGCACCTGGATTACCGAGGAGCAAAGGGACTGACGCTTTATCCACATTTTCAAAAAAATGTCGTGCCGGGTTGGCTGGACAAGAAATTGTGGTGGCGTCATGCTGCTACGCCATTTTTAGACACCACCATCGTGCTGTCTCCTCATCCGGATTGGGTAAAAACATTGCCCCATGGCAAGTTGCCTGATCGCACCGATTTCATGGCCTACCAAGGTGACCTTAAGGGGCGGGTGAAAGTGTGGCAAACCGCTATCGCTGAATCCGGCAGGCTGGCAGATGAATGGGCCGAGTGGTTGCAACGGCCTGATCCCCGCGTCATCCAGCCTTTGTGATGTGTCGTTGGCTCAAAGTGTGATGGTCATTTCCACATGGTCCATGCCGGCTTCTTGAAATACGTTGCCTCGGCGAATAAAACCTTGCCGTTGGTAAAAATTCTCAGCGGTGCACTGCGCATGCAACACCACTTCACGGTCACCGCGTTGTCGGGCCGCATCCAGCAAACCCGTCAATACATGGTCTCCCAACTTCAGACCGCGCAATTTACGCTTGACCGCCATGCGTCCAATTTTTGAAACACCCTCGACCGCAGGCAGCAGCCGACCAGTGGCAACCGGCAACCCCATGCGGTTTCTCAGTACTGCATGCACAGAACGGGCATCGTCTTCATCCCATTCCAACGCCTGACTGACGCCTTGTTCTTCGACAAACACTTCGGTACGCAAACTGCCGGCCACATTTTTCAAAGTACCCCAACTGCCGAGCTGCAGCTTGACCATGGCTTCACCTTGCTCGAACCCAAGCAAGGTGTCGCGCAGTTCTTGCGGCACTGGCTTGGAGGTTTGCGTCTGCGGATCAGCGAACACATACACCAATTCGCCAGTGACCAGAACATGTTCGCCGCGAAAAGCGCAGGCTTGAAAAGTGATGGACGAATTGCCTATGCGCTGGCAGCGCATGCCTATGTGCAGCAAATCATCGTAAACCGCTGAGGCTTTGTATTCCAAGGAGGACTTCACCACGTACAAATCGCCGCCCAAGTCGTGCATGGTTTGTTCATAAGGCAGCGCCAAGCTTCTCCAATAATCACTCACTGCCGTATCAAAGTACATCAGGTAATGACCGTTGAAAACGATTTTTTGCATGTCCACTTCCACCCAACGCACGCGCAAAGGATGAAAAAAAAGAAAGTCTTGTTTTTGCATAAAGCTGTCTGCCGGAGTCCGTTAAAGTCGCAGCATCCTACAACGCATTAGAGGCAACTACATGTCGAGCATTCTCTATATCACGCAAATTCACATCGAACCTGGTGCGCTCCAACGTTTGGCCGAGGAATGCCAGAAACACCTCATCCATCGCCCGCTGATTGTCACGGACGCAGGTATCAAAGCGGCGGGTTTGCTGCAAAAAACTTTGGACGCACTGCCTGGTGTGACTTGCACTGTGTTTGACGGCACACCATCGAACCCGACTGAAGCTGCGGTGCGTGCCGCCACCGCTTTGTGCACGGCCAACCATTGCGACGGATTGATTGCCATCGGCGGCGGTTCTTCCATGGATTGCGCGAAGGGTGTGGCCATTGCAGCAACCCATCCCGGACCGTTGACAACTTACGCCACCATCGAAGGCGGCTCACCGCGCATCACCCCTAAAGTATTGCCATTGATCGCCATACCCACCACCGCAGGCACTGGCAGTGAAGTGGCGCGTGGTGCCATCATCATCGTCGATGATGGCCGCAAGCTCGGTTTTCACTCATGGCATTTGGTACCCAAAGCCGCCTTGCTCGACCCGGATCTGACCATGGGGCTACCGCCCTTGATGACCGCAGCCACGGGTATGGACGCGATCGCGCATTGCATGGAAACATTCATGTCTGCGGCATTCAATCCACCTGCAGATGGCATTGCGCTGGACGGCTTGCAGCGCGGTTGGGCAAACATTGAAAAAGCCACGCGCAACGGCCAGGACCGCGAGGCGCGTTTGCAAATGATGAGTGCATCCATGCAAGGCGCACTGGCGTTTCAAAAAGGTCTGGGTTGCGTGCATTCGCTCAGCCACAGTTTGGGCGGTATCAACCCGCGCTTGCACCATGGCACGTTGAACGCCATGTTCCTGCCCGCCGTCATCGCTTTTAATGCGCCAGCCGAATCCATGCAAAAGGAAAACCGGTTGGCACGCATGGCGCAGGCCATGGGCATAACAACCGGAATTGACCTGGCAAAAACTTTGGGAGATGCCATCAAACAAATGAACACTGCACTGGGTTTACCTTCGGGTCTGGCGGCAATGGGGGTGACCGAGGCGCATTTTGACGACATCATCAAAGGCGCATTGGCAGACCATTCACACAAAACCAATCCGCGCGACGCCAGCGTGGCAGATTACCGTGCCATGCTGCACGCTTCGATGTGATGTCAAATGTCTTCGCGCAAGGGGTAAGGCAGGGGATGCAATGTCAGCACACTGCCGCTGGTATCTGCCGGATGTAAATCACCTGCTTCAGTGGATGAGGTTTGCAAACACACCAGCGCCCAATGCCCGTGCTGTGAATGCGACACCGCCTGCGCAACTTGTCCCGCAGGTTGACTGCTGTCGTTACTGTTGAAAATTTCTTGGCCAGCTTGTAAGGCCACAGGACTGCTCACTATAAAGGTGCGGCGCTTCAAAATGCCCCGAAATTGGCTTCTCGCTACTACTTCTTGCCCGGGGTAGCAGCCTTTTTTGAAGTTCACGCCATCCACCGATTCGTAATTCAACATCTGCGGCACAAATGCTTCATAGGTGGCGGCTTGCACATCGGCCACGCCACTGAGCACCTCTGCCAAAAGCCAATCCTGTAGATCCAAATCTGCATCAGCCATCGCATCTTGCGCGGGTAACACACACAAATACCTGGCAACGCTTGCAACCGGGTACAAGGCCACTTGCCATGCGTTGTCGTTTTGCGTCAATTGCCAAGGCGCTTGCGGATTGACGTCGGTGCTGAACCGACCTGCCACTTTCCAATCGTTACTGGCATCTGATAATTTCAATTTAGCACGCAACACAAACATCGATAAGCGCTTAAGGGTTTGGGCCAACAAGTCGGCCCTGAGCACCAGCAATACTTCTTGAGGCGACGTCTTGAAGCCCACCATGCTGGCTTGCATACGGCCCTTGGCATTACAAAATGCGGCCAAACGGGCATGCTCCATGCCAAGTAGCGCAAAGTCTTGCGTCAATTGGTTATGCAAAAAATGGGCGGCATCTTCGCCGCGCGCTGCGATCACACCCAGATGGGGCAGGGCGCAAGTGCCCATGGCGGATAAAAGGGGAGGGGTCATTGCATTTTCAAAGGAAGTCATGCCTCCATTATCATGTCCGCTTTGTTTGACTTGCAGGACAGGCTTTTGAAAACACGGTGGCGTTCAGGGTTGGGTTTGTTGCTGGTATTTGCCATGCTGATCGGTGTCAGCAGTGTCTGGTGGATCTGGCGACCCTTGCCTATGGCCCACGATACGGTAGATATCTCTATCGAACCCGGGCAATCGGTCAAATCTATCGCCCAGACAGTCGTGCTGTCTGGTGTTGATATTTCCCCCTCGCTTTTGTTTTATTTTTTCAAATTCAGCGGTCAGTCGCGCTTGATTCGTGCCGGAAGTTATGAGATTGACGCCCAAACATCGGCGTGGCAACTGCTGAATAAATTGGTCAAAGGCGAAGAAAATTTAAAAACCATCACGCTAGTGGAAGGTTGGACATGGCGACAGTTCAGACAGGCTATGAACAGATCGGATTTTCTAAAGCATGACTCAATCAGTTTGACAGATGAAGAAGTCATGAGCCATTTAGGAAAAAATGGCATAGCACCGGAAGGGCGTTTTTTTCCAGACACCTATAACTTCAGCAAAGGCAGTTCTGATCTGGATCTGTTGAGAAGGGCTGCATCTGCCATGGACAAACATCTGGCCACTGCTTGGCAAAACCGGGACTTAGGTCTGCCCTTAAAAAATGCAAACGAAGCATTGATACTGGCGAGTATTGTTGAAAAAGAAACGGGTCTGAGCAGCGACAGGCGCATGATTGCCAGTGTGTTTCACAACCGCTTGCGCATTCATATGCCGTTGCAAACCGATCCCACCGTTATTTATGGCTTGGGTACATCGTTTGATGGCAATCTCAGACGGGTCGATCTGCAAACCGACCACCCTTGGAACACCTATGTCTATCGCGGACTGCCGCCCACTCCAATCGCCATGCCTGGTGTTGCAGCGTTGCAAGCCACCTTACACCCTGTCAGCAGCAAAGCTTTGTATTTTGTGGCGCGTGGCGACGGTTCCAGCCAATTCAGCGATAACTTGGCCGACCACAACGCTGCGGTAGACCGTTACCAGCGCGGCATATCACGCAGCAAGGCACAATAGCCAAATATGCAATCCACAGGCGTGTTCATCAGTTTTGAAGGCATAGACGGCGCGGGAAAATCCAGCCACATACAAGCGCTGTCAGAGGCTTTTCGGCACCATGGCCGCGAGGTGGTTCAAACCCGTGAACCTGGGGGCACTGCATTGGCAGAAAAACTGCGCGACATGGTGTTGCATGACGCCATGGATCCTTTGTGCGAAGCGTTGTTGGTGTTTGCAGCACGAAGAGACCATTTGCTTCAAGTCATTGAACCTGCATTGGCCAAGGGCCATGTCGTGCTTTGCGACCGATTCACAGACGCCACGTTTGCTTACCAAGGTGGGGGGCGTGGTTTTGATACACGCATATTGTCCCAATTGGAACAATGGGTGCAAGCTCGACCGAATGAAACCATCCGACAACCCGATGTGACGTTGTGGTTTTCACTGGACCCAAAAATCGCTGCGCAACGCTTGGCCACGGCACGCTTGCCTGACCGCTTTGAATCTCAACCTTTGGCTTTTTTTCAACAAGTGCACAACGCATATGCTGAGCGCGCCAAAGCCGATGCCACACGATTCGCCATCATCTCAGCGGATGCGAGCATGGATGAAGTCCGCCAATCCGTTCACCGGGTTTTGCAGGAACGTGGCTTTTTGCCCGCGAACCTCACATGAAACCATTGGCACCCTGGTTGCAGGCCCAACTGCTGCTGCTGGTGCAGCGCCCTGGCCATGCTTTGTTGTTGCAAGGGCCGTCAGGTTTGGGGCAATACGAACTCGGTTTGTCATTGGCTGGCGCTTGGTTATGCCATGCACCTACAGAACACGGTGCATGCGGTGTTTGCCCGAGTTGCCATGGCATTGCTGTGCGGGCCCATGCAGACTTGGTGGTTCTCATGCCCGAAGTCGACATGATTGAACTGCAATGGCCGTTGCCGGAAAAATCTCTCAAGGACTTCGAGGACAAAAAGCGCAAACCCAGTCGGGAAATCCGTGTGGAAGCCATGCGAGACATGCTCTCATTCAGCCAAACCACCAGCGCTGGGGCGCGCGGCAAAGTGGTGTTTATCTATCCGGCCGAGCGCATGAACCACATCACTGCCAATACCTTGCTTAAAACCTTAGAAGAACCGCCGGGCGACACGCGTTTCATACTGGCTTGTCAGGCTGCGCAAGAATTGCTTCCCACCGTCAGAAGCCGGTGCCAAAACCACGCCATGGCTTGGCCCGCGACCGATCAAGCCACACGCTGGTTGGTGCAGCAATCTGTGCCTGCGGATGACGCCCAGGTGTTGTTACAAGCCGCAGGCGGCAGACCCGATGACGCATTGATGCTCTTTCAATCCGGCATCAAGGCCAGCACTTGGAAGTCGCTGCCTGTTCAAGTCAGCAAAGGCGACGGCAGTGTGTTGGCAGACCACCCCCCAGCAGTTGTGTTGTCCTCCTTACAAAAAATATGTCATGACATGTTGAGCACCAAGACGGGTGGCGCACCACGTTTTTTCAATCTGAATGATTTACCCCGTACCGGTCAATTTGATAATTTGTCCGCCTGGTCGCGCGAATTGATGATGATGGCAAAAACGGTTGACCATCCCTATCAACCCGGGCTGCTGCTGGAAGCCTGGGTCAGCCGCGCACAACGCGCTTTGTCCTCTTAAAGACTGACAGATGTATACCGACTCGCATTGCCACCTGAACTTTCCTGAACTGCAAGCGCGCTTGAGCGACATTCGTCAAGACATGCAAACGGCACAAGTCTCAAGGGCTTTGCTGATCAGCACCCAATTGGAAACATTTGAGGATGTGCACAGCATCACCATGGCGCATGACAATTTTTGGTGCACTGCCGGTGTTCATCCTGACGAAGACCAGGTACAAGAACCCACGCTGGATGATTTATTGCGCTTGGGTCAACGTGACAAAGTCGTGGGCATTGGGGAAACGGGTTTGGACTATTACCGCCTGGGTGAACGCTCAATGGCTGACATGGATTGGCAAAGAAACCGATTCCGTGTGCATATCCGTGCGGCCAGGCAACTTGGTCTGCCACTGGTGATACACACACGCAGCGCCAGTGCCGACACCCTGGCGATTTTGAAAGAGGAAGGGAGCAGTCCCGGCAGTGCACCCGCCACTGGCGTGTTTCATTGTTTTACCGAAACCGCTGAAGTCGCTAGAGCTGCTTTGGACATGGGTTTTTATATTTCCTTTTCAGGGATATTGACCTTTAAAAATGCCACAGATTTGCGAGACATTGCGGCTTGGGTTCCGCTTGACCGCATGCTCATTGAAACAGACAGTCCTTATTTGGCACCAGCACCGCACCGTGGCAAAACCAATGACCCGTCATTGGTGCCGTGGGTGGCAAAAAAAATTGCAGAAATCAAAGGCTTAACGAATGAAGAAGTGGCCATTCATACCACTGATAATTTTTTAACTCTGTTTCATAAAATCCACTAAACTGATTTTTCTCAATAGCAGTTGCTCTATCTAAGCCACTGCAAACCCGATGAAATGCAAACCATGTTGATATTTCGTTTCTTATTTGCCATTGTGGGTTCATGCTTGGCTTTAGGAGTGTGGGCGGGCAGTTACGAGGATTTTTTTTCAGCCATTCTCTATAACCGCCCCGACACCATTCAAGAGCTGCTTGACCGAGGTTTTGATCCCAATACGGTCAACAACAAAGGTGTTCCGGCACTGATACTGGCGGCACAAACCAATTCCTGGAAAAGTACGGCGGTCATTGCGCGAGACAAACAAACCAAACTCAATGTCACCAATCAAAACGATGAGAACGCTCTCATGCTGGCTGCCATCAACAACGAATTCGATATCGCGCAATTGCTGGTACAAAAGGGCGCTGATGTCAATAAACAGGGCTGGACACCGCTGCATTACGCGTCCTCAAAAGGGCATATTCAAATAATGCGTTTGCTGATTGAAAATGATGCTTATTTGGATGCTGAATCACCAAATGGGACAACCCCTTTGATGATGGCGGCGCATTACGGGACACCATCGGCTGTCAAGTTGCTGCTGGAGGAGGGGGCAGATCCCCGCATTAAAAACAAATTAGGCATCAATGCCATGGAGTTTGCCAACCACTCGCTTCACCCACACGCACAAGATTCCAGAAACTACATACAGGCTTTTTTAAGCGCCTGGAAGCAGCGTTACCCAGACACACCCATTAATTCGACAAAATCCGAGTGACAACGACTGCACCTCTTAATTCGCCGGGCTTGTAATCGACAGCTTTGTCATTCGGATACAACTGTTGAAGCTTTGCTTTTACAGCAGGTGTGATTTGTTCTGGCGATCCATGGCATGCGGTACACATGGCTTGCATAACAATCGGTTTGGCGTATCGAAGTTCCAAATCGTAAGAGCCAGATTTGGTCAATTGCACGAATTCAATGTCTTGAGGCTTATCGCCATTCGCCAAGCGGGCTTCAAATTGTTTAAGTGCCAGTGCTTGCCATTCATTGGGTTGGCCCATGACAGCATTGCGTGCCCGGGTTCCCACGCGGGCCACTTGCAGTTGGTGCTTGGCCGATAGGTTTTGCGCAATTTCAGGCGCTTGCGTTTTGCACACACCGATGGCATTTTCCGGTCCGCCGTTTGCCATGGCCGACTGCAATGTCTGGCCCAGTTCCTTCAACATCGCACTTGCAATGTCTCTGGTTTCTTGCATGGCGTTTTCGTTGCGGCCGGGCCCAGGCTGAGCCAGAGACACAGGAACAGCAGAACACAGGGAGATAGCGAAGGCCAAAGACCGAATTGGAAACATGTATTTTTTACTTAACATAATATGCATCGTATTAAATGAATGAGACAGATGATTTAGGCTTTATCAGCTGGTTTTAGCTGTATCGCTTTGTGTTCCAGAAACTCTTCAAAACCATATTTGCCGTTCTCGCGACCATTGCCAGATTGTTTGTAACCGCCGAATGGCGCATTGCCATTAAACGGAGCGCCGTTGATATCGACTTGACCGGTGCGCATGCGACGCGCAAATGCCAGCGCGTGTTCATCAGAACCGCTCCAAACACCGCCACCCAAACCATAAATGGTGTCGTTGGCAA
Organism: Bordetella parapertussis; assembly: GCA_945907335.1. Taxonomy (GTDB): domain Bacteria; phylum Pseudomonadota; class Gammaproteobacteria; order Burkholderiales; family Burkholderiaceae_C; genus Limnohabitans. The sequence continues at coordinate 8,883 of CAMDSU010000013.1, forward strand.
TGCGAGCGGCTTCGTCTTCGTCTTTGTAGGTCAACACCACCAATACGGGGCCGAAAATTTCTTCGCGTGCCAAGGTGTCGTCGGGCTTGACCCGCAAAGCTGTGGGATGCACGAAATAGCCTTTGTCAAACGGTGGTTTGTCAGAGCCGCCAGCGATGAGTTCAGCACCTTCTTGCAGGCCTTGTTGAATGAAACCAGTCACGCGTTCACGCTGCGTGGCGGTGATCAGCGGCCCTAAACGAGAGTTCTCATCCAAACTGATGCCCAAGGGGTATTTGGCGATACCGGCTTGCAACAAGGCTTTGATTTCTTCGTAACGCGACTCGGGCACCAACATGCGTGTGTGCGCAGAACAGGTTTGCCCACTGTTGAGTAAACACGCAGACAAAGTGCCTTTGACAGCCGCAGCCATGTCGGCATCCGGCAAAACCACGCTGGCAGATTTGCCGCCCAGCTCCAAGGTGACGCGCTTGACTGACTCAGCGGCCAGCGCCGCCACGCGCTTGCCGGCGCGAGTGGAACCTGTGAAACTGACCATGTCAACTTCCGGGTGGCTGGCCAGCACTTCGCCCACCACCGGACCGGCCCCATTGACCAGGTTAAACACCCCGGGCGGCAAACCTGCTGCGTGAATGATTTCAGTCAGGATCATGGCATTGACAGGGGCGATTTCGCTGGGCTTGAGCACCACAGTACAACCGGCGGCCAGCGCAGGTGCTACTTTCAAAGTGATTTGGTTTAACGGAAAATTCCATGGTGTGATGCAGCCGACCACACCTATGGGTTCACGCACCACAAGTGAATTGCCCACTTTTTCCTCGTAGTGATAGGCCCGAGCTACTTTGGCGGCATTGCCCCAGTTGAACACCGGGCCGCCGACTTGAATCATCTTGGCCATTTTGATCGGCATGCCGACCTCACGGGCAATCGCTGTAGCCATTTCATCGGTACGTGCTTTCAGACCTGCCACGATTTTGTCTATGTACTGACAGCGTTCCTCGACACTGAGCGCAGCCCAAGCCGGAAATGCGGCCCGTGCAGCCAACACTGCTTGCGATGCTTCTTCGGTGGTTCCTTGCGGCACGGTGGCCATGACTTCTTCGGTGCTGGCGTCATGAACTTCAAAATGGTCTTTGGATGTGGCTGCTTGCCATTGGCCGTTGACGTAGTGTTGGGTGTAGCTGATCATGTGGACTTCGTAGGTTAGTTACAGGCTCAAGCCATTGTAGAGCCCGTATTTGGTTGGCATTGCTGCTCTTGCAGTTAAAAGTCACGCTTAGCCGACCCAGCTAAAACCAACAAAAGGTCAGTGATGCGCCTGATGCGCCCACAGCAAAAAAGCCTCGCGGTCTTCACGCAAAAGATTGACCACGTGACCTACCGGCAAACAAACTTTGGTAGGCACGTGCCCAAAAGGCAAGCCAGTCAACACCGGCACTTTCACGTGGTCGCGCAACCAACTCACTACCGTGTCGAACTTGTAGCCTTGGTCATGCTTTGTCAATTTGTAATCGGTGAACTGACCCAACACAATCGCTTGTTGTTTGGCCAGTACGCCAGCATTTAACAATTGCGTCAACATACGTTCAATACGGTAAGGGTGCTCGGCCACATCTTCCAAAAACAACACGCCCTTCTCTACTTCGGGCAAATAAGCAGTACCCACCAAACTGCACAGCACACTCAAATTGCCGCCCCATAACTTGGCGTCTTCTGCCAGCATCGTTCGCTTGGGCAAGTGCGCCAAGTCAGACGCGGGCAGTCGCCAACCGGTACCTTCCCCCCTGCCCTGGGCCATGTCTTCCCAACAGTCTTGCATGATCTCGTCCACCTCCTGTGCGCCAAAATCTGCACAGGCATGCGGACCGGCCCAGGTCACAGCGCCGGTCTTTGCCAAAACACCCATTTGCAGCGCCGTGAGGTCGCTGTGACCCACCCACCGCATACCTTGTTTGATGGAGCCGGCAATGGCTTTGTAGGGCAAGTGCTTCATCAACCGGGTGATGCCATAGCCACCGCGTGTAGGCATGGCTATGTCTGCGCCGCTGGCTGCTGCACGTGCAATTGACAACACCCGCGCTTGATCGTCGCCGGCAAACCGCTGTTTAGTGCTGAGTGCATCTGGGTCAAGCTCGACATCATGGCCGAGTCGACCCAAGTGTTTGACCGCACGTCGCAAAGCAGCCTTGTCGCGCACTGCGCCCGATGGTGAATAAATATAAATGTGCATGAAAAATGAACCACCCTTTGTGTCAAAGAAAATCAAACCAAGCCGTTGTACTCACGTCAAAACTCCCTGCGTGTCCGGATGAAAGTAGTGCAATGCTTGCCGCGCAATATCGCGGCCATGCTCTTGCACAAAATGGCCGGCATGTGGCAGCAAAACAGGTGGCGGGCAAGCACGGATGCTGGCGTGCAATTCACGCATCACAGATTCGCCCAACACCGGGTCTTGCTGACCGATAAACATCAAGCTGCGCCCTTGCCACTGCTGCTTGAAAAACGCAGCGGCTTGGCGGGAAATCTCCGCCCCCGGGCTGTTCAAAGATGACGGCACCATGGCCGGAAAAGCCCGTAAAGCCGCACGGTGGCCCGCATCTGGAAATGGTGCGTTGTAGGCCGCGCATTCTTCTGTAGCCATGTGCGGGTTACCACGCGCAAATAATTTGGCAACATCAAACATCGGTTTGTCCGCACACATTTGTCGCCACGCCAAAAAGCCAGGGCTCAAAGGACGGTCCCCCTCAGTCAGCATGGTGTTCATCACCAACAATGCGCTGTAGCGCCAATCATGTGCCATGGGCAAGGTCAGGCCAAGAATGCCACCCCAATCTTGTACCACCAGATGTATGTGGCGCAAATCAAGCGCTTCGATGAATTCCAACAACACCTGTCTGTGCCATTCAAACGAATGGGCACTGTCTTTTTTCGGTTTATCGCTTTTGCCGAAACCCGGCATGTCGGGCGCCACCACGCGATGACCGGCCGCTAAAAAGACTGGGATCATGTGCCTGTAAAGATAACTCCATGCAGGGTTGCCATGCAAACACAGCCAAGTCACTTCGGCATCAACGGGGCCCTCATCCAAGTAATGCATGCGCAGGCCATTGAGTGAAGGCAATTCACTGATGTAGTTCGGTTGCCACGGGTAATCAGGAAACCCATCAAAAGCAGTTTCAGGCGTTCGCACAGCATCGTCGCGCAAGCGAGTAGCCATGGCCTGTGATTTTTGTGCAGCCCGTTGTTTATTGAAAAATATTTGCAAGGGTTTTGCACATTCATCCGACATCACACCGCCCAAATTGACGGTTTGGTGATTCAACTGTGCTTGGCCAAAGACATTGAGCACCGAACCAGCCGCACCGGTTTTGGGTTCAGCTGCACCCCAAACCACTTTACGCAATCTTGCATTTAGCATGGCCCCGGCACACATGGTGCAAGGCTCCAACGTGACATACAGGGTGCAATCGTCAAGCCGGTAATTGCCCAGTAAGCGGGCGGCTTCACGCATGACTAACACTTCAGCATGGGCGCTTGGGTCATGCAAAGACACGGGAGCATTATGGGCTTGTGCCAATACTTCTCCGTTTCGCACCAACACCGCGCCAACCGGCACTTCACCCGCCACGGCCGCCGTGTGTGCCTGAGCCAGAGCCAGTTGCATGAAGTACTGATCGTTCATGCGCCGCAATGTAACCCATGCGGGCGAGAAAATCAGTCGCGTTGATAACTCAGCATCCGCCCTCGGTAGGGCGTGTCATCGCTCAAAGGGGTGTGTAAATCAGTTTGCGACATGACAAACCCGTTGTGGTGCATGGCTTTGTGAAATGGCGCGCGGTTGCTGCGGTTCGGGTCAATGATCAACACTTGCGCATGCGGCGCAGCATGCCGTTGAATAAATCCCGCCAGTTGCTGTGGATGATCACGCTCATACAGCACATCGCTGCCAATGATCAGATCAAACTCACCCAAGAGCGGATTAGCGCGCTCCCAATGCCCGCTGATATAAGGCAAGGTATGCATTTCGTTGAGCAGCAAATTGGCATTCAAGAAGCGCTCTGTATAAGGGTGATAGTCGGATGCGGTGACAGTACCGAGTCGCCGGTGAATCACCAGACTAGCCAAGCCCAAGCCGCAACCGATTTCCAAAATACGCAGATCTGCGATTGGAAAAGTCTGCATCACATCAGCCATTTTGCGAGCCGATGGCCACACCAAGCCGAACAAAGGCCAGGTGGCAGAGGAAACGCCTAAAGCCAGGGCAATGCCTAGCGGGTCATGGAATTGTTGTAAATCTAGTAATGAACGTATGTTCAGTGAAGCGCCGCCGTCAATGGCGATACTTTGATGTTTGACCAAATAGCCCAATCCGGTGTCGGACGGGCTGGCGGTCAAAACCGTCTGCGACGAGGCCCGCTTGGTCCCTTGCCTTCAATATGCCTGAAGGTGATACGACCTTTTGTCATGTCGTAAGGAGAGAGTTCCAAGGTGACTTTGTCGCCGGCCAGGATGCGGATGTGGTGCATGCGCATCTTGCCTGCGGTGTAGGCCACGAGTTCGTGGCCGTTGTCCAAAGTGACACGGTAGCGCGAGTCAGGAAGCACCTCGCGCACCATGCCGGACATTTCCAGCATTTCTTCTTTGGACATCAGCGGCCTTTAAGCTTGGGGCTTAATCGGCTGACTTGATGTTGGACGCTTGCAGGCCTTTAGGGCCGGTGGTCACTTCAAAGCTCACGCGTTGGCCTTCTGCCAGCGTTTTAAAGCCCTGGTTTTGGATCGCTGAAAAATGGGCGAACAAATCTTTGCCGCCGTCTTCGGGTGTAATAAAGCCAAAACCTTTGGACTCGTTAAACCATTTCACTGTACCTGTTGCCATGTATTGCATTTCTTAAAAAAAAGGGAAGCCCCCCTCGGGGTCGAAGGTCAGAACAGGCGAAGAGACGAAGGGAGAAATACCTATGAGGGCAGAACTAAAAACGAGCTACAACGACATAACCTGATATCGAAGCCTTACTATGCACTGTTTCCAGCCATAAAGCAATCTTTATTTACTCAATCAGCTAATATCCATCAAATGAGTGATATCCGCATACTGAAGCAGGTGTTGAAACAACACCGAACCATCGCCGTGGTCGGTTTATCTGCAGACTGGTTCCGCCCCTCTTACTTTGCCGCCAAGTACATGCAAGCGCATGGCTACAAAATTGTGCCGGTTAACCCCAAGTACCCCAGCATTCTGGATGAAACCTGTTACCCGAGTCTTGCGGACATCCCGTTTCCGGTGGACATCGTTGATGTGTTTCGCAAACCAGCCGACACACCAGCCATTGCGCAGCAAGCGGTCGATATTGGTGCCAAAGTGCTTTGGTTGCAACTCGGCGTGGTCAACGACGATGCACGCGCGATTGCCGACAAAGCAGGCCTCACCTTCATCATGGACCGCTGTGTCAAGATCGAACACGCCCGTTTGTTCGGCGGCCTTGGGTGGTTCGGTGTCAACACCGGCGTCATCTCGGCTCAACGTCAAATCCCACCTCAGTAAATATATATGGCAGATCGCACGTTCGGTTTTGACACCCTTAGCCTGCACGCTGGGCAAATACCAGATGCCGCCACCGGCAGCCGCGCAGTTCCCATTTACCAAACCACCTCGTATGTGTTTGACAGCGCTGAACATGCCGCCAGTTTGTTCAACCTGCAAACCTTCGGCAATGTGTATTCACGGCTTTCTAACCCCACGGTCGCGGTACTCGAAGAGCGTATAGCAGCCTTAGAAGGCGGTCGCGCCGCCGTTGCAACTGGCAGCGGCATGGCCGCACAAATGATCGCCCTGCTGAATGTGTGCGAGGCCGGTGACCAGATCGTTGCGGCCAAGACTTTGTACGGCGGCACGCACACTCAGCTTGGCGTGAATTTCAAAAAGCTGGGCATTGAAACTGTGTTTGTTGATGCCTCGGATCCTGAAAATTTCGCGCGCGCCATCACACCCAAAACCAAAGCGCTGTATGCAGAAACTTTGGGCAATCCATCGTTGAATGTGCTGGACATCGAAGCCGTGGCCAAGATAGGCAACCAAGCCGGTGTGCCCTTGTTCATAGACAACACCTTTGCCAGTCCTTATTTGTGCCAACCGTTTAAATGGGGCACGGCGATCAGCATTCATTCGGCGACAAAATTCATTGGCGGCCACGGCACCACCATGGGCGGTGTCATCATTGAATCAGGCAAATTCCCTTGGGATAACGGTCGCTTTCCGAGCATGACCGAGCCCTCGCCCGGCTACCATGGTGTGCGTTTCTTCGAAACCTTTGGCGACTTCGGTTTCACCATGAAATGCCGCATGGAGGGCATGCGAACCTTCGGGCCTGTGCTCTCCCCTTTCAATGCGTTTTTGCTGCTGCAAGGTGTAGAGACTTTGTCTTTGCGTATGGACAGGCATTGCAGCAATGCGCTGTCGGTGGCCAAGCATTTGCAACAACATCCCAAAGTGGCTTGGGTGAATTACCCGGGCTTGGAAGATCATCCCGACCACGCATTGGCCAATAAATATTTGCCACGCGGTGCCGGTGCGGTGTTGACGTTTGGTGTGAAAGGTGGCGCTGCAGCGGGTCAGACTTTCATTGAGAACGTGCAGTTTTTATCGCACTTGGCAAACATTGGTGACGCAAAAAGTCTGGTGATCCACCCGGCTTCCACGACGCACCGTCAATTGTCTGAAGAGCAGCAAATTGCAGCGGGTGTGCCGCCTGACTTGATTCGTTTGAGTGTGGGTTTGGAGACGCTGGACGACATCATTTGGGACATTGAGCAGGCACTGGATAAGACCTGACATTCTCCAAAAGTCACATCACTTCGGGCCGACTCGGAGGGGGTGTTTTTTTCAAGCGAAAGCGCAGAAAAAAAGCACACGGGATGGGTCGGCCAATGCGTACCTTCGATTCGGGTGACGTATTCACGCCGCGCCAGTTTCGCTTTGAGTAAAGTGTTCACGCCATGACGGCTCGGTCGCCGCTCACAGCCTGCGGCAACGTTCGCGTCGGCCCGCCCGCCATGTCGTCATCCATTCGCTTTTTCTCCGACTGCATTTCTGCTTGACACCCAAGCGTGCCTTAAAGGGAAATAACGCCCAATACGATGATCGCAATCAAACTGTATTTGGTCAGCCTATAAACCCGACGGTTCCAGTTTTTAAAAGCCTTGCGCTTTTCATCGATCACGAAATGTAAATGCGTGAGCTTATTGATGGCGCCGGTTTGATCGCCGGTGTCATTCGGCGAGCTGGCTGCCGACATCACCACCCTGCTGAACCAGCGGTTCAGCGCAGATACCCACGCCAAACGAGAAGGCCGCTCCACATCGCAAAACAAAATGATGCGGTTTTGCGTTGTCTTGTTATAGGCCTCGTGGATATAGGTTTCGTCAAACACCACGCCCTGCCCGTCTCTCCAACTGTGGCGCTCACCGTCCACATCGATGTAACACGCGTCGTCATTTGGTGTCACCAGCCCTAAGTGATAGCGCAGAGAGCCCGCATACGGGTCACGGTGCCGGTTGAGTTGACCGCCGGGGGGCAACTCGGCAAACATCGCGGCCTTGACGGTGGGAATGCTTTTCAAAATTGCCACACTTTTCGGACACAACTCAGCCGCTGAAGGATGGGCCGCGTCATACCACTTCAAATAAAAACGTTTCCAGCCGTATTTGAAAAATGAATTGAACCCAATGTCGTCATGTTTATCCGGCGCTTTGATGCGCTGCAACTCTGACAAATGCAATGCTTCATCGCGAAACACTTCCCAGTTGTCTTGCAGTTGTTGCAATTCGGGAAGCTCGTTCAAAGGCACAAAAGGCTTGGTAGTGACTTTGGAGGTCAATACCATCAAGGCATTTAACGGGGCGAGCAACGCAGAATGGTCTAAAAACACTTTTTGCCAAGAGGCACGAACTCGGCCGCGATAGTGTCCAAACAAAATCGCAGACAACCATGTCGCCACAATGAGCCATTTCATGGCGACACCTGAAGGGTTGTTGTTGTCAATTTCTTGGTCATTTCAACTTTAATGTCAACTAGGTAGGCTAACTCAGCGTATCAACGTGTTCAACCAGAGGCCTATGTACAGATAAGCATTGATCTTAACGCGCGCAGCACTGTGGCGGGTGGTTACCGAGAGCATGAGGCAACCGGCTCGGGGTATCAGCCCAAAGCCCGATAAGCCTTCAATCCACCGGCGATGTAATTCAATAACTGAGATGGGTGGACTTGCCCCAAAAGACCCGATAAGCAAACACGGTGTAGCCAATGATGACCGGCAACACCACCACCACGCCATAGAAAATCACCAGCAATGCTTCAGGTGCACTCGCTGCTTGCCAGATGTTGAGCTTGTCAATCACCAACCACGGAAACAAGCTGTAAGCCAGCCCGTAAAAGGACAGCAGAAAAATTCCCACGGTGCTGGCGAAAGGCACGCCTGCGCCATATTGGTTGCCGCTTGCAAAGCGTGTGGGTAATCTGGATAAGCTGCGTCCAATGACCACAAACAAAGCCAAGGTCACGGCTGGAATCGGTAATAACATGAGCAAATTGGGGAAAGAGAACCATTTATCGAAGATTCGCTGACTCACCCATGGCGTAGCGATAGAAATTGCCAACACGCCCGCAGCGGTCAACCACAAACTGCCCTGCGCCCAAGCCACGGCCCTCAGTTGCAAAGCCCCTTCGGTTTTCATGATCAACCAACCAGCGCCGAGTAATCGGTAAGCAAACACCAAGCAAAAACCAATCAAGGCGCTGAAGACATAAGACACCGTGTCCTGCTTGAACCCGAGGATGAGCTGCCCCAGCATGAAGCCCTGCGACCACGAGGCTAACAACGAACCCATGTAAAAAACTTTGTCCCATAAGGGGCGGTGGTGGGCTTTGGCCTTGACCCGGAAATCAAAAGCCACGCCGCGCAAAGACAAAGCCACCAGCATCAATGCCACAGGTAAATACAAAGCCCCCAAAATGACACCATGTGCCATGGGGAAACCCACCAACAACACGCCCACACCCAGCACCAGCCAGGTTTCGTTGGCATCCCAAAATGGGCCGATGCTGGCGATCATGGTGTTTTTATGCTCGATCGTGTCAGCGCCGTTCAACAGGGCACCGACACCCAAGTCATAGCCGTCCAAAATGACATAGGCCAACATGGACAGCGCCATGACCAAGGCAAACACCAGGGGCAACCAACCGCCTGGGCTCATCAAATCCACACCGAACTCAGACATGGCTCAGTCCTTTCAGGCTGGCAATGGGTTCTGCACCACCAGTAACAGCTTTCTTGGCCAAGTAAAACACCACCGACACATAGGCACTCAGCAGCGCCGCATACAGCGTAAGGTACATCGCTAAAGAAACTGCGATATTTGCTGAGGGGACTTGAGAGGCGGCTTGCGCCGTGGTCAACACCCCATGCACCAGCCAAGGCTGGCGGCCAATTTCGGTGACATACCAACCCGACACCAGCGCCACCCAACCTGCAAAAGTCATGGCCACCAAGACCATGGCGGTACGTTTGGACAAGCTGTTTTTAAATTTCAATTCATAGCTGGCAAACCAACTGACGGCCAGCATCAGCAGGCCGACACCGACCATGATGCGAAATGCCCAAAAAACGGGACCTACGGGTGGGTGTTTGTCACCAAACTCTTTGATGCCCTTGATCTCGCCATTCCAATCGTGGGTCAGGTAAAAAGACGCCAATTTGGGGATGGCAATTTCATATGTGTTGGACTGCGTGGCTTGGTCAGGAATGGCAAACAACACGGCAGGTACGCCTTGTTGTGTGTCCCAAATACCTTCCATCGCCGCCAGCTTGGCAGGCTGGTATTTCAACGTATTCAAGCCATGCAGATCGCCTACGAAAATTTGCACCGGGATCAATATCGCCGCTACCGTGACACCGGTGCGAAGCGCGGCCATCACGTCTTTGGCGCGGTCGTTTTTCAGCCAACGGTAGGCGCTGATGCCTGCCAGCAAAAACGAACCTGTCAAACCAGAGGCCAGCAACATGTGGGTCATGCGGTACGGGAAAGACGGGTTGAAGATGACCTCGAACCAACTCGTCACATGGGCTTGCCCATTGATCATCTCAAAGCCTGCCGGTGTGTGCATCCAAGAGTTGAG
>CAMDSU010000014.1 GCA_945907335.1 Bordetella parapertussis
GGTTAACCTTTGCCACATTTGTCGGCTATGCCGTTATCTATACCGTGATACTCAAGCCGCTAACGCCACAAAACATTGTCATAGGTGGCGCCTCTGGGGCCATGCCTCCCGTGTTGGGATGGGCTGCCATGACGGGTGAAGTCGGACCCGAGGCGTTGATTTTGTTCCTCATCATTTTTTTGTGGACACCGCCACATTTTTGGGCGCTGGCGCTTTACCGGGTAGAGGATTACCGTAAGTCAGGCTTGCCGATGCTTCCGGTCACGCATGGCAATGAATTCACGCGTTTGCAAATTTTCCTCTACACCATCGTACTGCTGGCCGCCTGTTTGATGCCATTTATTTACCGCATGAGCGGCTATTTTTATTTGGTCAGCGCATTGGTATTGAGTTTGATGTTTTGTGCCTACGGTTGGTCGCTGTGGCGGCAGTACTCGGACGACTTGGCGCGCAAGACCTTTCGTTTTTCTTTGATCCACCTCAGCCTGTTGTTTGCGGCTTTTTTGATTGACCATTATTTGCCGGGAAGTTGGCGATGAAATACTTTTATCAGTGGCTGCTTGTATGCGTATTGTTGCTATCGGCGTGCTCTCCCGCCAAACCTGAGTTCAATGCAATTGACTTAACCGGTGCCGACTATGCGCAAGGGTTTGAATTGGTGGACCCGTTTGGTCAGCGCCGTCAATTGAGTGACTTCAAAGGCAAAGTGGTGGTGGTATTTTTTGGTTTCACCCAATGCCCAGATTTTTGCCCCACCACTTTGAATGAATGGGTGCAAGTGAAAAAAAGCCTCGCAGACAAAGGTGATTTGTTGCAACCGGTGTTCATCACTTTAGACCCTGAGCGAGATACGCCTGAACTGCTCAAAGCCTATATGGCAAATTTTGATCCATCGTTTATCGCCTTGATTCCCGCGCTGGACCAACTACCCGTACTGGCCAAACAGTACAAGATTTACTATAAAAAAGTTGAAACAGGCAGCGCTGGCAACTACACCATGGACCACAGCGCTGGGACTTATGTTTATGACACCAGTGGCCGATTGCGCTTGTACGCGCGTTATGGCTTGGGCCCGCAGGCTTTGGCTCAAGACATTGGCAAGCTCTTAGAGTGAGTAGCCGTTGAGCGGAAGTAACGCTGGCGAGGGGCAGCGTTACTTGATCTGAATCAGGCGTATTCCAACAGCGCGAGTTTCATTTTCTTCATGGCTGCCACTTCAATTTGGCGAATGCGTTCTGCGCTTACGCCGTATTCATGGGCCAGTTCGTGCAAGGTCATGCCGCCAGAGTTGTCGTCATTGACTTTTAACCAACGCTCTTCAACGATACGGCGACTGCGTTCGTCAAGCACAGCCAGCGCTTGACTGATGCCATCGGTGGACATGATGTCGCGCTGGTGCGCTTCAATCATGGCGGTGGGTTCATGGTGCACATCAGACAAATAGGCGATCGGACCGAATGCCTCTTCGCCATCTTCATTGGCACTGGGGTCTAACAAGACATCTGAGCCAGCCATGCGAGCTTCCATTTCGATGACTTCTTCGCGTTTGACATTGAGGTCTTTGGCGATGCTTTCAATCTGCGCTTCGCTCAAGGTATTGCGCGAAGTCGCTTGGTGGTCTTCACCGACGTCAGCCCGAAAGCCTTGCTTTTTAGAACGCAAATTGAAAAACAGCTTGCGTTGCGCTTTGGTCGTGGCCAGTTTGACCATGCGCCAGTTTTTGATGATGTATTCGTGGATTTCAGCTTTGATCCAATGCATGGCATAGCTGACCAAGCGCACGCCGTGGTCGGGGTCAAAGCGCTTGACCGCTTTCATCAGGCCCACATTGCCTTCTTGAATCAGATCAGCATGCGCCAAACCGTAGCCGGCATATTGGCGAGAAATTGAAACAACCAACCGAAGGTGCGACAAAATGAGTTTGCCAGCCGCTTCTAAGTCATTGTTTTCTTTGAGTTTTTTGGAAAATTCTTGTTCTTGCTCCAGCGTCAACATGGGCAAACGGTTGACTGCTGAAATATAAGCATCCAGATTTCCCAAGGGTGGCAGAACTGCCCAAGGGTTGACCGCCAGTGGACTGGGGCCCGTACCGGAAAGTGTCACAACTGTCATGAAAATCCTCCTGTCGGTTAACGACAAGTCAATATTAGCACTCTCTGGCCTAGAGTGCTAATTTAAGTCCGTGTTTACCCGCATACCTTGTGTTTTTACCCAGCGATTCCTCGATCCGCAAGCACTCATTCCACTTGGCCATGCGTTCTGATCGGGCAAATGAGCCAACCTTGAGTTGTCCGGCATTCCAGCCCGTGGCGATATGTGAGATGGCGGTGTCTTCGGTTTCCCCGGAGCGCGCTGACACCACCATGCCAAAGCCATGCTGACGGGCGGCCAACATGGCGCTGCGGGTTTCGCTCAAGGTGCCTACTTGGTTGGGTTTGAGCAATACCGCGTTGCAAGCGCCATCACGCACTGCGGCTTCAATCAAATCCACGCGCGTGACCAGGTAGTCGTCGCCGATGATTTGTATGCGCTGCCCTAAATGCTTAGTGAACGCTTGCATACCAGCGGTGTCATCCTCGGCAAACGGGTCTTCTACGGACAAGATGGGGTAGGTGTTCACCCAGCGCATCAACACCGCAAGCCATTCGTCCGTGCTGTAGACATGCTGATCCAGCCCGAGGGTATAGCGACCACCTTGGCCAAATTCTGAGGCGGCCACGTCCAGCGCAATAGCCACTTGGTCGTGCCGGTAGCCGGCTTGTTCGATGGCTCGTGTCAAGGTTTGCAAGGCCTCTTCGTTGGAGGAAAAATCTGGCCACCAGCCACCTTCGTCAGCCACCCCGTGGCGCTTGCCTTGCGACGCCATCAATTGACCGGCGGCATGGTAGACATTGGCCACCATGACCAGCGCTTCGTCAAAGCTTTGTGCACCAATGGGCATGACAAGAAAGTCTTGAATATCCACCCGTCTGCCTGCATGCGCACCGCCGCCAAAAATTTGAATTTGCGGTAACGGCAAACGCACTTCTTGACCTTGCGACAGGTATTGCCAGAGCGCTTGCCCTTGTGACGCAGCCGCTGCTTGGGCAATGGCCAATGAAGTGGCGATCATGCCATTGGCACCCAAGCGGCTTTTGTGCGGGGTGCCGTCAAGTTCGATCATCATGTGGTCTGCTTGGGATTGGTCCAAGGCGTCCATGCCAACCAAACTCGGGGCAATGACATGGTTGACTTGAGACACTGCTTGAGAGACATCTAAGCCATTGAGCAGTTCTCCTCCATCGCGTAATTCCAGGGCTTCGCGACTGCCACGCGATGCACCAGCGGGGGCCATACCTGTGCCCTTGCTGCCGTCTTGCAGCGTCACATCAACCTCTACAGTCGGTCGCCCACGGGAATCCCAAATTCGGCGTGCGTGTACGAGTGTGATGCGAGTTTTCATGCGGTTTTCCAAAGGTTGCGCATTTCTGCAAGGCGCTTGGGCGGGTGTTGTAGCCAGCGCAAGCTGTGTTCTCTGACGAATTGTTGTTGTGTGCTGTCTGTGAGGTATTCCACGGGTGATTTACCGTCTATGCGAGCCAACAACATGCCGGCCAGCAAAAGACAAGTGCGGGCTTGCAAAAGGTCGGGAGATTCCCAACTAACGCCACGCAAGTAAGTGCCAGACAAGTTGTCAAAAGATGTCAGATAAGAGGCCGTGTCTACCGGTCGCCACACACATTTAAGCATCAAATGTGTGAGCACAAATGCCAGATCAAAAGCCGGGTCGCCAAAGCATGCACATTCGGCATCCAGCAACACCGGACCCAAGGGGCCGACCAAAATATTTTTTGGGCTGACGTCACCGTGTACCAATACTGTTTTGTGGGCAAGCGTTTGTTGGACGAGTGCATGAAGCGTGTCGGCAACGGCGGGGTGTTTGCCTGCGGTATGTAAAAAATAGGGCGACAGGCGAATCGCCACAAAGTCGTCGTCGTGGTCGAACGAGCGGCATAACTTGGCATCAGCAGCGCTTGCCGCATGCAGTGATACCAGCAAAGCGGCGACTGAGGTGGCAGTGTGTGGATGGATATACCCCGTGAGTAATTGCTGTTTCCAAACTGGATATTCGTTAGCAGGCAAGTAAGTCATGGCGAACACACAATCTTGTTCGTCCTCGCCCAAAATTGCAGGTACGGCATTCGGAGCCACTTGGTGCGCAAATTTCAGCCATCGCACTTCGTCACGGTTACGTTTGACCGGCGCTTCCCACAGGGCACTGACTTTGAGTTGTGGTAACGCTCGCTTGACACAAAAGCAGTCTGTCTCAGTTTGAACTTTGACGATCAGCGAAGACACGCCTCCGGTCAAAGGTATAAAGGTGGCAGCTTGGTTCGGTAACAGTAACCCCATGCGTTGCAAGGCGGGCAATAAGGCAAGTTGTTCATCGCGCATGGGCAGGTCAGTGGTGGAAAAACGTGAGCGTGGGGCAGCCAAAAAACTACCAGGCGATGCGGAATTTACGCATCAAAGGTTGAAGCACAAACAATGGCCCGATCCACAGGTATTGCACGTCTTCAAAAAACGAAGGCTTTTTTCCTTCGATCTTGTGGCCGATGAATTGCATCACCCATGCGCTGATAAAAATCGCTAGGCAAATGTACAAGCGCTGTTCACCCATGGCGTGCACAACTGCCAGCATGATGGCCGACCAAACGGTCATGGCGGCTGCAAACGGCAGCGACAAGCGCAGGTAATAAATCATGCTGGCCAGAATGAACCCATAGGCGACGAGGGGATGCAGGCAAAACATCAAGCCGATCAGACTGAGCATGATGAGTGGAATGGCAGCGAAGTGAATGCCTTCGTTGGTCGGATGGAGATGGCTTTGTGCGTAATGGTTTAACAACTCATCGATTCGTCTGGAGGAGATTTCTTCAGAGGCATCCATGGACAGTCCTTTCAAGAGGTCAAGAGATCAAGGCATTTGCGAATTCATCGGCTTTGAAGCCTTGTAAATCCTCCAGCTTTTCCCCGATGCCAATGAAATATACCGCCAAAAAATTGCCATGTGAATGCTGTCTTTGCTGAGCCCACAAGGCGATTGCGGCGAGTACGCCGCCTTTGGCAGTACCGTCCAACTTGGTGATGATTAAGCCGCTCAATCCCAGAGCTTCGTCAAATGCTTTGACTTGCGCCAAGGCGTTTTGACCGGTGTTGCCATCAATCACCAACAATATTTCGTGTGGTGCAGTCGGCTCCGCCTTTTGTATGACGCGATGGATTTTTTTCAATTCATCCATCAAATGCAATTGGGTTGGCAATCGACCTGCAGTGTCGATGAGCACCACGTCTTTTCCACGCGCTTTGCCTGCAGTGACTGCATCAAAACTGACCGCTGCGGGGTCACCATTTTCCTGGCTGATGATGTCCACCTGATTGCGGTCCGCCCAAACCATCAACTGCTCTTTGGCGGCTGCGCGAAAAGTATCTGCAGCCGCCAACAACACGCTGGCGCCTGCATCGTGCAAATGCCGTGTCAGCTTGCCGATGGAGGTGGTTTTGCCTGCGCCATTGACACCGGTGACCATCACGACAGTGGGACGATGCTGCGCCACATTCAGTTCGCGCTCCAGTGGCTTGAGCAATTCGCTCAGCACCTCGACCAGCAAGCCCTTGATCTGGGCCATGTCTTTGCTGCCAGTCTGTTTGATTTTGAGCTTGAGTTGTTCAAGGATGTATTGTGTGGCGGGAACGCCTGCATCAGCCATCAGCAAGGCGGATTCAAGTTCGGTGTAAGCCTCCTCGTCCAGCAATTTGCCTGTGAACACCGTGGCAATGCTGCTGCCGGTGCGCTGCAAACTGCTGCGCAACCTACCCAGCCAGTCGCGGCTGGCCACTTCGGCTGCCTGGCTGGAGCCAGTGCCTACGCTTGGCGGGGCTTTTCGTTTGAATAAATTGAACATGTGAACAGGTTTCTACAATGCGCTGTGCGTGCATTAACGCACGGTTAACAACAGATCATTCTATGAAACCCCAATGTGAATACAAATTGCGAATAGGTTGGCGAGTGCGGTTCATGGGCTTGGTGACAAGCCTCTTGTTCTGTGGCCCGATATGGGCGCAAGAGGCTCAGCAGTTCACCTTGAAAAACGGCATGACCTTGATTGTCAAAGCCGATGCGCGTGCCCCGACAGCCGTGCACATGCTGTGGGTCAAGGTCGGCTCTATGGATGAAGTTGATGGCGTGTCAGGCGTGGCACATGTGCTCGAGCACATGTTGTTCAAAGGCACAACCACTATCAAGCCCGGCGAATTTTCACGCAAGGTCGCTGCTTTAGGCGGTCGAGAAAATGCCTTCACCAACAAAGACTACACCGGCTATTACCAGCAAATTCCTGCAACACGCCTGCAAGAAGTCATGCAATTGGAAGCTGACCGATTTGCCAATAACCAATGGCCTGATGATGAGTTTGTGCGCGAGCTTGAAGTGGTCAAAGAAGAACGCCGCATGCGCACCGAAGATTCACCGCGCATGTTGATGTATGAGCAACTCAACGCCGTGCAGTTCGCGGCTTCACCCTATCGCCGCCCGGTGATCGGTTGGATGAGCGACTTAGACAGCATGACACCGAACGACGCACGTGAGTTTTATCGCCGCTGGTACCAGCCTGAAAATGCGGCGGTGGTGATTGTGGGTGACGTCAATGTCGCACGGGTGCGCCAATGGGCAGAGGAGATTTACGGTGTCATTCCGAAAGGCCAAGTCCCTCAGCGAAAACCACGCACCGAGCCGACCCAAGCTGGAACCCGCAGGGTGCAAGTCAAAGCCCCGGCAGACCAAGCGTATCTCGCCATGTCATGGAAGGTACCTGCATTCAAATCGTTTGAAGGTCACGAAGAAAGCCAAGACGCATTGGCTTTGACCATGTTGTCGGCGGTGTTGGACGGCTACAGCGGATCACGTTTGGACCGGGCTTTGACACAAGGAGAAAACCGTATTGCAGACAGTGCGGGCGCATTCAACAGTTTCAGCGGCCGTGGCCCGCAAGTATTCACGATGGACGGTGTACCTGCCAAGGGTAAAACGGTGGAGCAACTGGAAGCAGCCTTGCGTGCACAAATCAACCGAATTGTCGAATCCGGTGTGAGCGAAGCCGAGATGAAGCGCGTCAAAGCGCAATGGATGGCGTCCACCATTTACCAGCGCGACTCGCTCTTTAACCAAGCGCGTGAGTTTGGCAATTTGTGGGTGGAAGGGTTTGGCATGGACACGCCAGACCGATTGGTTGAAGCGCTGGTGGCGGTGACGGCAGAGCAGGTCCAAGCCGTGGCAAAAAAATACTTTAGTGATGACCAACTGACGGTAGCAACTTTGCTGCCGCAGTCCGGGCCCAGACCAGCGTTGCGCAAACCCGTTTCCGGCTCACGCCATACAGAAAGCACAAGATGAAAAATTGGTTGATCTGTTGTGCTGCATGGCTTTTTGTGCAGCCTCTCGCATTCGCAGGCATTCCTATCCAATTTTGGACACTGGACAATGGTGCGCGGGTTTATCTGATGGAAGTTCAGGGGCTTCCCATGGTCGATATTCAGATTGAATTTGACGCTGGCAGCAGACGCGATGGCAAAGAGCTCAACGGTTTGGCGCAAGCCACCGCCATGATGCTCGGCAAAGGTGTACAGGCGCAATATGGGATGCCTGCCTTGGATGAAAACCAGTTGGGTGAAGCTTGGGCCGATTTAGGCGCTTCTGCAGGGGCTTCCGTATCCAATGACCGCATGAGCCTGAGCTTGCGCAGTTTGACCCGTCCTGAGCTGCTAGACCAAGCTGTTGCTCTGGCAGCCCGGCAGTTGTCTGCACCGTCTTTTCCCGCCGATGTTTGGAAAAGCGAACGAGAACGTTGGATTGCCAGTTTGCGCGAGTCTCAAACCAAGCCCAATGTCATCGCCTCTGAGGCTTTCGCCAAAGCGGTTTATGGCGCCCATCCCTACGGACAAGATGCCGATGAAACCAGTCTGCGCCGTATCGAACCGTTGCAAATGAAAACCTTTCATGCCCGCTACTTGGTTCCTTGCCGGGCAAAGATCAGCATCGTGGGCGCGTTGAACAAGGCGCAGGCCACAGAAAAATTGACGCAATTGCTCAAAGGCTTGCCGTCAAATAACGCCTGTGAAATGTTGCCTTTGGTCGAAGAGGTGCAACCCTTGAGCACAGCCAAGCGCATTGATATCCCGTTCGAGTCTGCGCAAGCGCATGTGTTCATCGGCCAACCCGGTGTTGCCAGACAGCATCCCGATTTTTTGGCACTCACGGTCGGTAACTATGTTTTGGGTGGGGGTGGCTTCGTGTCTCGATTGACCGAGCAAGTCAGGGAAAAACGCGGCCTGAGTTACAGCGTTTACAGCTATTTTTCGCCCGGGCAACATGCCGGCGCATTTACCGTAGGGCTGCAAACCCGACCTGACCAAGCTGGTCAAGCCATTGAGGTGGCCACCCAAGTCGTGCGCGATTTTGTAAAAGAAGGTCCGAGCAATGCAGAAGTGCAAGCTGCAAAAGATTTTCTGATCGGCGGCTTTGCTTTGCGTTTGGACAGCAATCGCAAATTGATGGACAACCTCAGCAATATTGCTTGGTTTGATTTGCCATTAGATTACCTTGACACATGGACCATCAACGTCCAAAAGTTGACAGCTTTAGATATTCAACAGGCATTCGCCAGAAACCTTCAACCCGAGCGCATGGTCACTGTGGTACTTGGCGCTGCGGCACCATGAGTAACGGCGAAGTCCGCATCATTGGCGGACAGTGGAAGCGCAGCAAATTGCCTGTGGGCAAATTGCCAGGTCTGCGCCCCACACCGGACAGGGTGCGCGAAACCTTGTTCAATTGGCTGGGTCAAGACTTAACGGGTTGGCATTGCGCCGATCCATTTGCCGGCAGCGGTGCGCTGGGGTTTGAAGCCGCTTCACGTGGCGCTGCTTCGGTATTCTTGTCTGATGCCAGCAGTGAATGTGTGGCTGCTTTGCAAAAAGCCAAAGACCGTTTAGATGCCGCTCAAATTCGTATCCAGCGCTCCGATGGCTTGGCCGTTTTGCGACAGTTGCCAACGGGCAGTCAAGACTTGGTGTTTTTGGATCCCCCCTACGATTACCCCCACCATGAACTCGCCTTGAAATTGGCCCGCCAATGCCTCAAGCCAGCGGGCTTGGTTTACTTAGAGGCTGACAAAGCTTGGCGCGATGACGTGCTGGGCCCCTTGGGTTGGACGCTGAGTCGCCATTTGAAAGCAGGTTCTGTGCATGCGCATCTGTTGCAGGCAGGGGCATAATCGCACAGGAAATAGCTTCCTAAGGAATGACATGAGTGAGCCTGTGATTGCGCTTTACCCGGGCACCTTTGACCCGATCACTTTGGGCCATGAAGACATCGTGCGTCGCACCGCGCGAATGTTTGACACCGTGGTGATTGCCGTGGCCCGAGCGCACCACAAAAAAACCATGTTTACGTTGGAGCAACGCCTAGAGATGACACGCCAAGCGTTGGCCGATTGCCCCAATGTTCAAGTCCGTACCTTTGACGGATTGGTGATTGAATTTGCCAAGTCCCTGAATGCCAAAACCATGGTGCGCGGCATTCGTTCAATGACTGATTTTGATTATGAATTTCAACTGGCTGGCATGAACCGGCGTTTGGCCCCGGAAATTGACACGGTGTTTTTGAACACACTCGATGTTTATCAATGCATTTCCAGCACCTTAGTCAGAGAAATATCTGCATTGGGCGGTGATGTGGCGCAGTTTGTCTCTGCGCCAGTTTTTCAATCCATGCAAATCCACGCCAAAGCTTAGGCGCTGTCAACCATGGCCTTGATGATCACCGATGAATGCATCAACTGCGATGTGTGCGAACCTGAATGCCCCAATGCAGCCATTTTCATGGGGCCATTGATTTATGAAATCAACCCGGCCAAGTGCACCGAATGTGTGGGGCACCACGAAACACCGCAGTGCGTAGAGGTGTGTCCTGTGGCCTGCATACCGCTCAATCCCCAGTTCGTGGAAAGCCAGGACACACTGTGGGCCAAATACCGCAGTTTGCAGGCCGCTAGGCCGGCCAAAGATGCCAATGGCGCTTATTCGGCCGCAGATTGATTGGCTTTGGATTTTTTACTGGCTGATTGCTTGGACGACTTTTTCTTTTTCCTTTTCTGTTTTTTTTCAGTCTGAGTTGTGCCGTCCTCAGCTTGGGCTTTGAAGGATTTGTCTTTGGCGGGTTTTTCCATATTGGCGGTGTCGTCGCCAGGGCAAGGGTTCAATACACCGTTTTGCTCGCACTGGAGGGCGGCAGTTTGCTTGTTTTCTTTCGCCATGACGGGCGCACAAATACCCAAACAAACGCTAATCAGTAGCAGGGCCAGGGGCCTGGGCAGGGTGGTCAGAGGTCTCATTCAGTTTGCCTTCCTTGGATGGAATGGCCGCCGCCGGTCTTGGCGGTTTGGGCCGTGGCGGTTTGCTGGTGTGCACCATTTGGGTGGCTTTCACCATGTCACCGCTCGCCAAGAAGGCTAAGGCTTTGAGGCTTCTTTCTATGCAAGTGTCAATCACTGTTTTTTGATCCGGCGCTGGCTTTTTCAATACCCAGTGCAGCACCTCAGATTTCACACCAGGGTGTCCAATGCCAATACGCATTCGCCAATAAGCATCCGTGCCAAGTTGTGCATGGATATCACGCAAACCGTTGTGACCCGCGTGACTGCCACCGAATTTCATTTTGGCTTCGCCGGGCACCACGTCCAATTCGTCATGGACCACCAGAATTTCCTCTGGCTGTATTTTGAAAAATTTGGCCAATGCCCCCACTGATTTGCCCGACAGGTTCATGAACGTAGCAGGCTTTAGCAGCCAAATGGTGTGCCCTTCAAACTGGGTACGCACCGCCCAGCCATGGTGATTTTTTTCCGGCTGCAAGCTGACTTTGAGTTGTGCCGCCAATTGATCGATCCACCAGAAACCGGCGTTGTGTCGGGTGTCTTCGTATTCAGTGCCCGGGTTACCCAGGCCGACAAACAGTTTGATCATGATGGGAGATTATGAGGCGCAAAAAAACCCGCCGAAGCGGGTTTTTTGAAGCAGTAAAAGAAAATTACTTCTTGCCTTTACCTTTGGCAGGTGCTGCTGCGGGTGCCGCAGCTTCTGGGGCCACTTCTTCCGCCACAGACACGACGCTGACCAGCACCGGGTTGTTTTTGCCATGGACAACAGCTTTCACGCCGTTTGGCAAGGTGATGTCGTTGACATGCAATGAAGTGCCTTTTTTCAGTCCACTCAAATCGACTGCAATGAACTCTGGCAAATGGGCAGGCAAGCAAGCAATTTCGAGTTCAGTCATGACTGGGTTGACCAGACAGGCATCTGCTTTTACAGCAGGTGAATTTTCCTGACCGCTGTAGTGGAGTGGCACTTTCATGTGCAGCATGGTGTCGGCTTCGACGCGTTGAAAATCGATGTGCAACACCAATTGTTTGAACGGGTGGTATTGCACATCGCGCAACAACACTTTAGACGTTTGACCGGCCAGTTCCATTTCAAGAATGGTGGCGTGGAAGGCTTCTTTTTTCAATGCATGCCACAAGGCATTGTGGTCAAGTTCGATATTGACGGGTTGGTGGGCTTTGCCCCCGTAAACGATACCGGGCGTACGACCGGTGATGCGCAGACGGCGGCTCGCACCCGTACCCTGCAGAGTGCGCTCAAAAGCGACAAATTTCATGGTTTTCTCCTGTAGAAGCCCACCGCGACCAGTGTGACTCCGGTTTCACAAAACGAAGCAGCGAACTGCTTCAACACATTGAACCCTAACCGCAACCGCTTAGAAAAGCTGGTCTTGGTCAGAGAACAAACTCATGACCGACTCTCCCTTGGCAATCCTTTGAATCGTTTCAGCGATCAAGGGTGCCACGGAGAGTTGGCGAATTTTTTGGCAGGCCTGAGCTTCTAGGCTCAGCGGAATGGTGTCGGTCACCACAACCTCGTCCAAGGCGTCGCCTTTGGCGATGCGGTCGATAGCGGGACCAGAAAAAATCGGGTGTGTGCAGTAGGCGTAAACCTTTTTGGCGCCGCGCTCTTTCAACACTTCTGCGGCTTTTACCAAGGTGCCTGCGGTATCGATCATGTCATCCATGACTACGCAATTGCGGCCTTCAATTTCACCGATGACATGCATGACTTCACTGACGTTGGCGCGAGGGCGGCGCTTGTCAATGATGGCTAGGTCGCAATCGAGTTGCTTGGCCAATGCGCGGGCACGCACCACGCCGCCGACGTCTGGCGATACAACGATCAAATCATCATAATTTTTTAAACGCAAATCGCCCAGCAGCACAGGCGATGCATAAATATTGTCGACGGGGATATTGAAGAATCCTTGGATCTGGTCTGCATGTAAATCCATGGTCAAAACACGTGCCACACCAACGGTCTGCAATAAATCAGCGACAAGTTTGGCGGAGATAGGCACGCGCGATGAACGAGGGCGCCGGTCTTGCCGGGCATATCCAAAATAAGGGATCACAGCGCTGATGCGTTCGGCCGATGCACGCTTGAGTGCGTCCACCATGATCAGCAATTCCATCAGGTTTTCGTTGGTGGGGTTGCAAGTGGACTGCACCACAAACACATCCCTGGCTCGCACATTTTGGTTGATTTCAACCGTGACTTCACCGTCTGAAAACCGGCCAACTTCTGCGGCACCCAGCCCAATACCCAAATGCCCCGCCACCTCTGCGGCCAAGCCCGGATTGGCGTTGCCTGTGAAAACCATGAAATCCGGAGTGGAGGCTTGCGACATCTTGGCGACCTGAGGTTAAAGAAATCGAGGGCATTCAGGTGGCGGTGTGTCCGTCGAACCCGGATGCTCTCGTCATAAAGCAATGAAGTGGCAGGGGAAGAAGGATTCGAACCTTCGCATGCTGGAATCAAAATCCAGTGCCTTAACCAACTTGGCGACTCCCCTACACGAGAAACCTGTTTTTCAACAAGTCTCCAGTCAAACGTCGCAGGAGACCCACCCGGCCAGGGGATGAATTTCCAGATTGCTGCACAACTGCAATTGCCAGCCCTTAGGCGGATCGGAAAGCATGGTATCAGACGAAATGCGGGCAAAAACCGCGCTGCCTGAACCTGTCATTCCGGGCCGTAATCCCTGACGGATGAACCATTCCAAGGATTGGTCAACCTGCGGGCACAAACGCCTGGCAACTGCTTGCAAATCATTACGCCCGAAAGCGAATGGCCGTGCAGCAAAGTCCGACATTGTAGCAGGTGAAGAATCCCGTTTTAGCTCGGGATGCTTGAATATCTGGGCAGTTTCCAGCCCCTCGGCAGGTTTGAGAACGGCAAATCTGGCATGCGGCAACAGCACAGGGGTAATGGTTTCACCAATGCCTTGCACCCAAGCATTACGCCCGCGCAAAAAAAACGGCACATCTGCACCCAAAGACAAACCCAATGGCAGCAATTTGGACAGCGGCCAATCCAGTTCCCACAACCGGTTCAATGCCAGTAAGGTCGTGGCAGCGTCAGACGAGCCGCCGCCCATTCCGGCTTGTGCAGGCACTCTTTTTTCAATTTGAATCAGCGCGCCATGAGAGGTGCCGCTGACTTGTTGCAATAAACGCGCGGCCTTTAAGCACAAATCCTCAGCAGGCAATGCATGGGTTAAATCGCGGCGAATCAATTTACCGTCCGTACGCACATCGAAATGCAAGATGTCCCACCAGTCGATCAACATGAATGCTGACTCGAGCAAGTGATAGCCATCCTCTCGTCGGCCGGTGATGTGTAAAAAAAGGTTTAGCTTGGCTGGCGCAGGCACATGGTGCAAACGGTGGGTCGACGCCATGGTGTTATTTTGCAGGGTCCAGCAAAAGTGTCAATTGCAGTTTGGGCAAAGGGCTGGAGCGCTGGGCAAAAATGCGCCGGCTTCGGGGCAAGGTTTCTGATGTGATTTGCCAGCCTTCAAGCGATGGCCCATCTGTTTTGAGCCAAGCCATGAGGGTCGGTAAAGGCAGCGCTGCACCTGTCAACTGTTGGGTCAAATCTTCCATGGAGGCAAATTGTTTTTGCTTGTTGCCCTCGGTCAGAACCGCACTGTTAGGTGTCCAACTGGCCACAGCCAGCGTGTTGCCCAGTGGCGAATAAATGGTCAATTCGCCTTTCTCAGCCGTACCTTGGAGATCAAAATTGAAACTGAACTGCTCTGGTTTGTCTTGCAAGATGCGCAACTGCAAGCGACCTTCCCAGTGGCCTTGTTGCGCAAATTCAGTCAGTTTAACTTTGGTGAATAAACCGCAGCCAGAAAGCAGTAAAACCGAAGTGCATAGCCACAGGGCTACCAGCCGTTTGAATAGATAAATATTCAAAGTTTGACTTTCAGACGCTTGAGTGTTTCTAGCAGCAAATCATTTTTTGCGTCGATACGGGCGACTTCGCGCCAAATCTTGAGGGCTTTGTCTTTTTGCCCCAGGCTCCACAGTACTTCACCCAAGTGCGTGCCAATTTCAACATCATTTTTCGTGTCGTAAGCGCGTTGCAAAATGGCCAGCGCCGCTTGCTTGTTTCCCATGCGGAATTCGACCCAGCCCAAACTGTCTGTGATCATGGGGTCTTCCGGAGAAAACTCTAACGCCTTGACGATCAGTTCACGCGCTTCAGGCAATCGCATATTGCGGTCTGCCAAGGCGTAGCCCAAAGCGTTGTAGGCATGCTCAAAGCTGGGCTTTTCTGCGATGATGCTTCGCAGCAATCGCTCCATTTCATCCAGACGGTTGAGCTTTTCAGCCATCATGGCCAGTTCGTAGCGCAGATCCAAATCTTCGGGTTCTTCGGCGACAGCTTTGCGCAATAACTGATAGCCTGGTTCGTACATTTTGTAGTCGCGCAGCAGTTTCAATTCGGCTTGTAATTTGGTGCGTTTGGCTTGCGGGTTGTTGTCGGGCAATTGCGCGAGCAATGCCCGTGCTTTGGCCATGTCGCCTCGGCTGGCCAGCAAATTGGCGCGTTGCACTTGCACCTGCGTAGCAGATTGTGGATCTTGTATTTTCGCCAGCCAAGATTCTGCTTCAGCAGGTTTTTTCTCTTTGGTGGCGATTTGCGACAACATCAAATATGCCTGCGATAAGCGAGCATCTTCTTTGGTTTTTTCGATATCGATGTAGCGAAGCAAGGCCTTTCTTGCGTCATCGTTTTGGCTTTGCTCCATGGCCAGTGCGCCTTGCAATAACCAAGCATCTGCAAAATCAGGGTGGCTCTTGTTGAGCAGTTCTAACTCGGCGCTGGCTTGCGGCAAGCGTTGGTTGTCGATCAATACGCGTGCATAGCTCAATCGCATATGCGGCGGTGAGTCATTACTGAGTACGCTTTTTAGCAAGTCCTCAGCCTCGGGAACGCCCAATGAAAACAATTCCAATGCCAAAAAACCGGGCTCCATGGCGTTAGGGTTGCGGGCCAAGGCTTTTTTCACCGCTTCCACTGCTTGAGGCAATTTTTTGGCTGACACCCGCATGCGCCCAATGGCCGTCCAACTGGCTGCCGCTGTCAGAGGCTTGTCGACAAACGGCACCAGTGCCTGTTCCACCACAGCCGCCGCCAACTCCTGGTCCTTCACCTGGGCATAAAGTTGCGGCAGGCCATTAATCAACAAGACTTGTTCTGCTTCTGGCGCAAGTTGCACATAAGCGCGAAGAGGCATCAGGGTTTCGGGTAACTGGTTCAAAGCCACCAAAATTTGCAACACATGCTGATTGGCTTGGCGCGACATTGGAAATGCTTTTTTCCATATACGTGCACCGTCTAGTGCGGTCGTTCCGTTACGGGCGGTCAGGGCAATTTCTACCGCGCGCTTGTAGACCGCTTCATCGCCAGATTTCCTGGCCGCATCAAGCATCAACGAATAACCTGCACCCAGGTCACCTTCGCTGACTTTCATCTCCCCCAACATGATCAACATGGCTGTTTCAGCGTTGAGGTTGGAATTTTTGATCACCTCGGGCTTGTCGCTATTTCCAGTCTCGGGCGTGGTCTGCGCCTGCGCGGACAGGATGCCGCTGCCAAGAAAAACCATACAGGCCACAGCAATTGTGCCGAGGGGGGAAATAAGGAGCTTGAGGGATGTATTCATTGAAGAATGATAATCCCAGCGATTGATAAAGTCTGCCCCATGCCTGAATTACCCGAGGTTGAAGTAACCCGACTGAGTTTTGCCCCGGCCATTGCTGGGGCAAATATCCTGAATGTGCAGGTTGGTAAGCCCTTGCGCTGGCCGTTGTCATGCCAAACAGATGCCTTGATTGGCAGGCAGGTGCTGCAAGTCAGGCGTCGGGGTAAATATTTATTACTCGATTTGTCGCGCGGGATACTACTGGTCCATTTGGGGATGTCAGGTTCGTTGATATTTGCAGCACAGGCACCGCCTGCGGGCAAGCATGACCATTTTGATTTGCTCACGAGCCATGGCTTGTTGCGCCTGCATGACCCCAGACGTTTTGGCGCGGTGGTTTATGTGGACAGTGAATCCGATGCGTTGGCGATCAAGTTGCTGGGGCGATTGGGGGTAGAGCCCTTGGAAGACAGTTTTGACCCGATTGCATTTGCATCAGGGCTAAAAAAGAAAACTGCGCCAGTCAAGCAAGTATTGCTGGCAGGCGAGTTGGTGGTGGGGGTTGGAAATATTTATGCCAGTGAAGCCCTGTTTTTGGCGGGCATACGACCCGCTACCCGAGCCTCTCGCATCAGCAAACCCAGGGCGTTTAAATTGCACCAAGCCATTCGAGAAGTGTTGGCCAGTGCCGTTGCAAAGGGCGGCAGCAGTTTGCGTGATTTCTCCAACGCCCAAGGACAAAATGGCTACTTCCAATTGCAAGCAAATGTCTATGACCGGGCTGGTCTGCCATGTCGGATATGCGCTGCACCCATCAAGCGTTTGGTTCAAGGCCAGCGTTCAAGTTTTTATTGCCCGTTGTGTCAAAAGCCCTGAGCCCATTTGCTGTTCGCTTGGTGCAATGGCAGCGCCAACATGGCCGACATGATTTACCGTGGCAAAACACCCGCGACCCTTACCGGGTGTGGTTGTCTGAAATCATGTTGCAGCAAACGCAGGTCGTCACGGTCATGGGTTACTACCAACGTTTTTTACAAGCGTTTCCCGATGTGCAAACATTGGCTGCAGCCAGTTTGGATCAAGTCTTGGGTTTGTGGAGCGGGTTAGGTTATTACAGCCGAGCACGCCATTTGCACGCTTGCGCCAAGCAAGTGGTCGATGAATTCGCTGGCGTTTTCCCTCGCCACTCTGTGCAGTTGCAGACTCTGAAAGGCATCGGTCCGTCTACAGCGGCTGCGATTGCATCGCTGTGTTTTGAAGAACGGGTGGCTATCTTGGATGGCAATGTCAAGCGCGTCTTGACGAGGCACCAAGGTTTCGCGTGGGATATATCAGTGTCCACGCATGAAAAAAAATTGTGGGAACTTGCCAAGCAGTGCTTGCCTGCAACCGCCTTAGACATGCCTTCTTACACGCAGGGCATCATGGATTTAGGCGCAACCCTGTGCACCCGAACAGCACCAAAATGCCAACGCTGTCCGGTGCATGCAGATTGCGTGGCGTTTGCCAATGGCAATCCGACGGACTACCCAGTAAAAACACGCAAACTCAAACGCAGTGCTGAGAGCCTATGGTTATTGTGTGCCACGACATTGCAAGGCGATGTCTGGTTGCGTCAACGTCCGGCAACTGGTGTCTGGGCCGGTTTGTACACGCAGCCTATCTTTGAGGCTGAGGAACGTGTGCTGTCAGCGCTGCCCCAGAAATGGCGTCACTTGTTAAATGTACAAACTGCTTTCACACATGTATTGACCCACAAAGACTTGCATATTCACGCATGTCACTTGGCATTGCCCGCACGCATGGATTTGGGAGAAGGGGCTTGGTTCGCGCCGAACGAATGGCCTGCATTGGGCTTGCCTGCACCGGTTAGGAAATTGTTGGAGCGCAGCTGATTAAAGAGTTCAGACGTGTGTTTAAGTCGCGTCAAGTTCGCGGTGCCGCTTGAGGCTGACCCAATGCTGGGCAAACCGTTGTTGCAGTTGCTCGACCAGGTAAACAGAACGATGCTGTCCGCCAGTGCAACCAATGGCAACCGTGACATAACTGCGGTGGTCTTTTTTGAGGGCTGGCAGCCATTGGTCTAAAAATTGTGCGATTTGCTGCTCCATGGCTTGAACCGGCATTTGGGTGTGTAGCCAGTCTGCAACTTGCTTGTCGCGTCCGGTGAGAGCACGTAAATCGGTTTCGTAATGCGGGTTGGGCAACATGCGCACGTCAAACACAAAATCGGCATGTACCGGAATGCCGCGCTTGAATGCAAATGACTCAAACATCAAAGTCAGTTGTGAGCCGGCGGCAGTGACCAAGTCGTGGATATAGCTTTGCAACTTGCTGGCGCGCAATTGGCTGGTGTCAATGATGTGAGACTCTTCGCGCAAATCAGCCAGCAATTGGCGTTCGAGTTCGATGGCATTCATCAAATCACGCGCACTTTGGCTGCCGTTGGCAGAGGCGTACGACAAGGGGTGATTGCGCCGCGTCTCTGAAAAACGCCGCAGCAAAGTATCGGTGCCAGCGTCTAAAAATAGTAACCTGACATTGACTTCGTGGCTGCGCAATTGCGCCAACTGTGCAGGAACGGTGTGCAAAGCGTTGGCACTTCGTACATCCATCGCGATAGCTACTTTTTGCGATGCCTTGCGGTCTTCAAGTTGTACAAACGGTATCAACAATTCTGGCGGTAGGTTGTCAACGCAGTAATAGCCGGCGTCTTCGAGTGCATGCAAGGCGATGGACTTGCCAGAACCCGACATGCCGGTGATCAACACCAGTTCGCGTTT
>CAMDSU010000015.1 GCA_945907335.1 Bordetella parapertussis
GCTGTTCGATGGTGCGCGTCTTGGGTTCGAACACCAAACGCACCGGCGCGTCTTTGGACGATTCGTCGCGCACCATATCCAGCACCGACAACACCGTGGCTTTCAATTGCACTTGCTCAGGCGTGAGCGCTTTTTTGCCGGTCTTGACCTTGGGATTGGTCAGTTCTTCAATTTCTTCCAGCACTTTTTGTGAGCTGACGTTTGGCGGCAATTCGTTGACCACCAGTTGCCATTGACCACGCGCTAAATCTTCGATGACCCAACGTGCACGCACCTTGAGTGAGCCGCGACCGGTAGCGTATGCGTCAGAAATATCGGCCGCGCTGCTGATGATTTGACCGCCACCGGGGTAATCCGGGCCGGGCATGAGTTGCACCAATTCTTCGTGCGACAGCTTGGGGTTTTTGATGAGCGCCACGCAAGCGTC
This sequence comes from Bordetella parapertussis, assembly GCA_945907335.1. Taxonomy (GTDB): domain Bacteria; phylum Pseudomonadota; class Gammaproteobacteria; order Burkholderiales; family Burkholderiaceae_C; genus Limnohabitans. The sequence goes on from CAMDSU010000015.1 coordinate 428, forward strand.
AGCGACTTCTCGCAAATTGTGGCTGGGGATTTCCGTGGCCATGCCCACCGCAATGCCGCTGGCACCGTTGAGCAAAGCAAACGGCAAACGCGCCGGTAACTGTTTGGGCTCTTCGGTGGAGCCGTCGTAGTTGGGTTGAAAGTCCACCGTGCCTTCGTCGATTTCATCCAACAACAAACTGGTGATGCGCGCCAAACGCGCCTCGGTGTAACGCATGGCGGCGGCACCATCGCCATCGCGCGAACCGAAATTGCCTTGTCCGTCAATCAGCGGATAACGCTGGGAAAAATCCTGGGCCATGCGCACCAGCGCGTCATACGCCGCGCTGTCGCCGTGTGGGTGATAGCGGCCCAACACATCGCCGACCACGCGTGCGCTTTTCACAGGTCGTGCACCGACTGCGCCATTCGCGCCGCCAAAGCCCAGGCCCATGCGCGACATCGAATACAAAATGCGCCGCTGCACCGGCTTTTGGCCGTCACACACATCGGGCAAGGCGCGGCCTTTGACCACGCTGAGCGCGTATTCAAGGTAAGCGCGTTGGGCGTAATGGCCTAAGGCAATGCCGTCGTCGGATTCAGACGAATTCAAATCAAGTGAGGTTTGGTCAGTCATTTTTTTCAAACATCAATATCTATAGAGTCACCATGCAACTCCATCAATTCACGCCGCGCCGCAGCTTCGCCTTTGCCCATCAATTGGGTGATCATGCCTTCGGTTTGTGCGAAATCCAAAACACCAAGTTGCACCGGCAATAAGCGTCGCGTGTCCGGGTTGAGTGTGGTGTCCCACAGCTGCTCGGCGTTCATTTCGCCCAAACCTTTGAAGCGGCTGATGCTGCATTTCTCACGCGGCACGCCGTCTTTGGCGCTCTTGTCCAATATGGCAGTGAGTTCGCCTTCGTCCAACGCATATACCTTGGCCGCCGGTTTTTTACCCCGCGCAGGAATGTCCACCCGAAACAAAGGCGGACGCGCCACAAACACATGGCCGGTTTCAATCAGCTTGGGAAAATGGCGGAAGAACAGCGTCAGCAGCAACACTTGAATGTGCGAACCGTCCACATCCGCGTCGCTCAATATGCAGACCTTGCCGTAGCGCAAACCGGATAAATCGGGCGTGTCGTTCGGGCCATGCGGATCGACACCAATGGCCACAGCGATGTCATGTACCTCGTTGTTGGCAAACAAACGGTCGCGCTCCACTTCCCAGGTGTTCAACACCTTGCCGCGCAACGGCAATATGGCTTGAGACTCTTTGTCTCGGCCCATCTTGGCGCTGCCGCCGGCGCTGTCACCTTCGACCAGAAATATCTCGTTGTGCGCCAAGTCTCGGCTTTCGCAATCGGTGAGTTTGCCGGGCAACACGGCCACGCCCGAGCCTTTGCGTTTCTCTACTTTCTGACCGGCTTTTTGGCGTAACTGCGCCGCACGAATCACCAACTCGGCGAGTTTTTTACCGTAGTCGACGTGCTCGTTCAACCACAAATCTAGCGCCGGGCGCACAAAGCTCGACACCAAACGCACCGCGTCGCGTGAATTCAAACGCTCTTTGATTTGCCCTTGAAACTGCGGGTCCAGCACCTTGGCGCTCAATACAAAACTGGCGCGTGCAAACACGTCCTCCGGCAACAGCTTGACACCCTTGGGCAGCAAAGCATGTAAATCAATGAAGCTTTTCACCGCATTAAACAAACCGTCGCGCAAGCCGCTTTCGTGCGTGCCGCCGGCGCTGGTGGGAATCAAATTGACATAGCTTTCGCGCACCGGCGCACCGTCTTCGGTGAAAGCCAAACACCATTGCGCGCCCTCGCCTTCGGCAAAACTTTCGTGGCTACCATCGGCAAAACCTTCGCCGTCAAACAAAGGAATGAACGGGTCTGAATGCAAAGTCTGCATGAGGTAATCACGCAAACCGCCCTTGTACAACCAGGTCTGTGTTTCTTTGGCTTTTTCCTGCACCAGCGTGACGCTGACGCCCGGCATGAGTACGGCTTTGCTGCGCAACAAATGCACCAGTTCATTCAAAGGCAATGCCGCTGACTCGAAATACTTGGCGTCCGGCCAGACCCGCACGAACGTGCCTTGCTTGCGGTCGCCGCTCTCGGCTTTGCGCAATTTGAGTTTTTCAACCACATCGCCGCCCTGGAACACCAGATGCGCGGCCTGCCCTTCGCGGTAAGAAGTGACTTCCATGCGTTTGGAGAGCGCATTGGTCACGCTGACGCCCACGCCGTGCAAGCCGCCGGAGAAGCTATAGGCGCCGCCGCTGCCTTTGTCAAACTTACCTCCCGCATGCAAGCGGGTGAACACCAGTTCAATCACCGGGGCTTTTTCCTCTGGATGCATACCAAACGGAATGCCGCGTCCGTCGTCGTCTATGCCGATAGAACCATCGGCAAACAAGGTGACAGTGATTTTTTTGCCGTAGCCAGCCAGCGCTTCATCGGCGGCGTTGTCGATGACTTCTTGGATGATGTGCAGCGGATTGTCGGTGCGGGTGTACATGCCGGGACGCTGCTTGACCGGCTCAAGTCCTTTGAGAACGCGTATCGACCCTTCGGAATATTCAGTTTGTTTGCTTGCCATGGGGCGAGATTGTAGACATAGCGCGAAAGCCGTACTGGATAAATGCACAGTGAGGCATTGCCAAGCGATTAGCACAGCCCTTGGTTTTCAAAATCGTTACAGTTGTCCGCATGAATACAACTCCCAAAACCCTGCCTCTTTGGCAAGTGCTGATTTGCGGTGCCGCCATCGTTTCGCTGGCCATGGGCATTCGGCATGGCTTCGGTCTGTGGATGCAACCGATGACTCAGGAAATGGGTTGGGGACGCGAAGACTTCGCCACCGCCATCGGCATTCAAAATATTTGCTGGGGTCTTTTTGGTATTTTTTCTGGCATGTTGGCCGACCGTTTTGGGGCGTTTCGCGTGATGGTGGTCAGTGCGCTGGTTTATGCCGCAGGTTTATGGGGCATGGCCAATGCCGCATCACCCACTTGGCTGGCGCTCACCGCTGGCGTGATGGTCGGCGCTGCACAAGCGGGAACCACATTTGCCATCGTGTTTGGCATCATCGGTCGCAATATTCCGGCAGAAAAAAGATCATGGGCCATGGGCGTGGTGTCGTCTGCTGGTTCTTTTGGACAATTTTTGTTGGTCCCGAGTTCGTCCTACCTGATTCAACATATTGGCTGGCACCAGGCATTGGTGGTGTTGGCCATCGCCATGTTGATGGTGATGCCGTTGCTGTTGGGTTTGCGCGAGCCGGCGTTTGCCGATGGAAAAGCACCGGTCAGGCAGCAAAGTATCTTCCAAGCACTGCGCGAAGCTTTTGGATACCGCAGTTTTCAGCTACTGATGGCGGGCTATTTTGTCTGCGGCTTCCAAGTGGTGTTCATCGGTGTGCACATGCCAAGTTTCCTGAAAGACCAAGGGCTTGACCCGCAGGTGGCTGGCACCGCACTGGCATTGATTGGTTTGTTCAATATTTTTGGCACGTATGCCGCTGGTAGCCTTGGTCAATACTTGCCAAAAAATTTGATACTCACAGGTATTTATGTCGCACGAGGTGTGTTCATCAGCCTTTTCATCAGCATGCCCATCACGCCTACCTCAGTGTATTTATTCTCAGCGGCCATGGGTTTGTTGTGGCTGTCGACGGTGCCAGTCACCAATGCGGTGATTGCGCAGATTTTTGGTATTTCACATTTGTCCATGCTAAGCGGTTTTGTGTTCTTGAGCCATCAATTTGGCAGCTACTTAGGGGTTTGGCTGGGCGGTTGGGTTTACGACCGCACCGGCAGCTATGACTTGGTTTGGTATGGGTGTATTGCATTGAGCGTATTCGCAGCGCTGATCAATTTGCCCGTGCGTGAACAACCGATCTTGCGCCGCGAGGTGCTTGCATGATGAAATGGCAGCGTTTTCAAGCTTTTCAGGGTTTGCTGGCCTTGGTCTTGGCTGCAGTATTGGCAGGGGTTTTTCTGCTTTATCTGCGGCCCGAATTTGTGGTTCCATTGTCTGATTTGTTCTGGGGGTGCTTCTGACATGCCGAACATCATCATCACCGGAGCGTCTGACGGTATAGGCGCTGAAATAGCCAGACAACTTGCCAGACGCCACGGGCTGCAAGCCATGCTGGTGCTGGCTGCACGCAACGCCAACAAACTGCAATCGGTGGCCGCCGAATGCAAGGCACTTGGTGCACGCACTTTGATCATGCCAACTGATGTGACTGACGCCAGTCAATGCGTTCATTTGATTGACACCACCGTGCGCGAATGCGGTGGTTTGGACATACTCATCAACAACGCAGGTATCTCTGCACATGCTTTGCTTGAAGATGTTCCTGCTGACAAATTGGCTTGGTATGAACAACTCATGCGCGTCAACCTCTGGGGCAGTGTGTACTGCACGCATGCGGCTTTGCCGCATTTGAAGCAAAGCCATGGCCGTATCGTCGCGGTATCGTCTCTGGCGGGGCTTGTGGGCGTGCCTGGACGTACAGCCTACAGTGCCAGCAAATTCGCCATGACCGGTTTTTTTGAAGCCTTGCGCACCGAACTTAAAGACAGCGGTGTGAGCGTGACAATTGCCTACCCCGGCGTTGTCAGCACCCATATACGCACCCATGGATGGAACGCACAAGGAGAGCCTGCCGGGGTGAGCGGTTTGAATGAAGAAAACGCCATGTCGACGCAAGAATGCGCCAGACTCATCATTTATGCCATGGTCAGACGGCGGCGCGAAGTCGTCATGACAGCAAAAGGCAAGGTTGGCAGATGGCTCAAACTCCTCGTCCCCGGTTTGGTGGACAGCATGGCGTTGGCTGCAGTCAAGGCGGATTTCCGTCCACGCCCGTGAGCCACTCTGTGCACCAAACCGCTATTGCTTCGTCTTGGGTCATGCGCTGGTCGCACCTGATACCCCACGGCGGAAAGGTCTTGGACTTGGCCTGTGGGCAGGGCAGGCACATGCAATGGCTGGGGCAGCAAGGTTTTGAGTGTTTAGGCGTAGACCGCGACGCCCAAGCACTGGCGACCGCCCAAGCGTTTGGCGAAGTGATGCAAGCCGATTTGGAAGACTTTGCCTGGCCACTGGCTGGCAGACAGTTTGCAGGTGTGGTGGTCACCAACTACCTATGGCGTGCGCTTTGGCCAGATTTGCTCAACGCGGTGGCCGAATCAGGCGTCCTGATTTATGAAACGTTCGCCGCCGGCAACGCATCGGTTGGCAAGCCCTCGAATCCTGACTTTTTGCTCATGCCTGGCGAATTATTAAGCCTTTGTCAGGGGCTGCGAGTGATTGCTTATGAAGACGGTTTTGCCCATTACCCTGAACGTTTCATTCAACGCATCGTCGCCGTGCGCGAAACTAAGGCTGACCTGCAGTTCACCCGTTATTCGCTAAAAGACTGAATCCATTGCTGCGTTTTTGCACCGGCGCGCCTAAAGCTAGAATGGTTCTTTTGTCACGAACACACTGAAATACATGGCACCTATCACAGGCAGTATCGTGGCCTTGGTCACTCCGATGCTCGAAGACGGCAGCATCGATTACATGCACCTCAGAAAACTGATCGATTGGCACATCAGCCAAGGCACTGACTGTATCGGTGTCGTCGGTACCACTGGCGAGTCACCCACTGTCACGGTTGAAGAGCATTGCGAAATCATTCGCGTGTCTGTTGAACAATCCGCAGGACGTGTACCCATCATGGCCGGGTGCGGTGCCAATTCCACCGCAGAGGCCATTGAATTGGCCCGCTTTGCCCACCAAGTCGGCGCCGATTGTCAATTGCAAGTCGTTCCCTACTACAACAAACCGACGCAAGAAGGCCAGTACCAACACTTCAGATCTATCGCTGAATCGGTCGATTTGCCCATGGTGCTCTACAACGTCCCAGGTCGCACCGTGGCCGATCTTCAACACGATACCGTCATGCGTTTGTCGCAAGTCGATGGTATCGTTGGCATCAAAGAAGCCACTGGCAATCTGGAACGCGCCCAGTGGCTGATACATGAAGCGCCCGAGGGGTTTTCTGTGTATTCGGGAGACGATGGCACAGCAGTGGCTTTGATGTTGTGCGGTGGACAAGGCAATGTCAGTGTGACTGCCAACGTTGCACCCAGACAAATGCACGATTTGTGTGTGGCTGCGATTGCTGGCAAAGCGCACGAAGCCATGGTCATGCAACGCAAGTTACTGAACTTACACAAACACATGTTCACAGAAGCCAACCCCATTCCAGTGAAATGGGCTGCGGCGCGCATGGGCTTGTGTGGCAGCACCATGCGATTACCCATGACACCCTTATCTGCAACACACCATGCAGCGCTAGAAGCTGCGATGCGTGATTGCGGCTTGATTTGAATTTTCCTTTGAGGACTGTTGACATGTTGCCTTTTGCGATTCTTTCTTTCCGGTCGAGCAGTCTGATCGCCCTGGTTGTTTTGTTGACGGCATGCGGCTCTGTGCTAGAAACAGACAAAGTCAATTACAAATCTGAAAGCGACGCCAAAAATGCCGCACCACTGGAGGTCCCCCCTGATCTCACGAAAATGTCGCGCAACAAAAAATACGAATTACCCGGCGGCAGTGTCAGTGCAAAAACACTCAGCGGCGAGCCCACTACCCCCGAGTCTGATGCGACCAGCCCGTTGCGAATTGCCGATTTACAAATCAAGAGAAGCGGCGGACAAATCTGGCTTGAAGTTGGAAGATCTCCCGAAATAATCTGGCCACAAGTGAAATCGTTTTGGACAGATTCTGGCTTCACACTTGCCCGTGAAGAACAAAAACTGGGTTTGATGGAAACTGATTGGGCAGAAAACCGCGCCAAACTGCCGCAGGATTTCATTCGTCGCAGCATCGGAAAAGTCTTGGATACGCTTTACTCAACGGGTGAGCGAGACAAATTCCGTATCAGCCTAGAGCGCACCACAGACAATAAAACAGAAATTTATATTACTCACCGCGGCTTGATAGAGGTTTATGCGGACAGCATGGCGCGGAAAACCGTATGGCAACCGCGGCCTAGCGACCCAGAACTTGAAAAAGAGTTTCTGCGTCGCCTGATGATCAAGTTAGACCCGACTTTGGCGGGCAACGATAAAGTGGCTGAAACCACCGCGCCCACCAAGCCCAGCGCCAGCAGTCTGATCAGCATCGACGGAAAACCTGCGGTGTCATTCAACCAAGGCTTTGACATCACTTGGCGACGCGTTGGCGTCACCCTTGACCGCAACGGCTTCACCGTAGAAGACCGAGACCGCAAACTTGGGATGTATTTTGTGCGCTACGTCGAGGAAAATGCAGATGGAGAGCCGGGCTTTTTTAGCCGTATTTTCAGCAAAGCAAAACCAGTTAAAGAGCCTCAGCAATTTCGCATCAAAATTGACAGCACCCAAGAGCAGCAATCCACCATTGTCATTTTGAATTCGTCCGGAAAACCTGACGGGTCAGATACCGCGAAAAAAATCGCTCAACTACTCGTCAACGAATTGCAATGATTTGTGCTTCGCTTTAAAAATCTCGGCAGTGGCAGTGCGGGAAATGCCACCCTGATAGAAGCCACCTGCGGTTTGCAGGTTTCTAGATTGTTGGTGGACTGCGGACTCAGTGTGCGTGAACTCAATCGCCGTCTTTTGGCGGCCGATTTGACCCTAGAAGATGTCGACGCTGTATTTATCACCCATGAACATGCCGACCATATCGGACATGCCAAGTCGTTTGCATTACGCACAGGAAAGCCGATTTGGATGAGCAGGGGCACCGCGTTGGCCAGCCAATTTTTCGACTGGGGCTTGTCACCATCACAATGCCATATTGCCAGTGATAGCCAAGTATTTGAGATGGGTTGCCTGCAAATCACTCCTTTTACCGTGCCCCATGATGCCCGCGAACCTTTGCAATTGCGTTGCACCGATGGATCTCACCACATGGGTATCCTGACCGATCTCGGCCACGGCAGTGCGCACGTGGTGCAAGCGCTGCAACACTGTCACGCATTGCTGCTCGAGTGCAACCATGACCGTGAGTTGTTGGCAAATTCCGCCTACCCCCCATTTTTGAAAAAGCGCATCGCTGGACCACAAGGGCATTTGTCCAACGAGGAATCAGCCGAGCTTGCCAAAGCCTTGGTGCATCCGCAGCTAAATTTGATCGTGGCTGCGCATTTGAGCGAAAGAAATAACCGGCCCGAATTGGCACAAGACATCTTGGCGCAGGCCACAGGCTGCACGGCTGCTGATATCCCTGTAGCGGACCCGTTCAGCGGCACGCCTTGGCATTCGGTGCATTGACCAATGCTCCGCAGGCATATGGGGTTCTATTAAAAACTGGGGACCAAAAAAAAGCCACCCGAAGGTGGCATTTTTTGGAAGCAGAAAAAATTACTTCTTCTCTTCAGCAGGAGCAGCGGCAGGTGCAGCAGCTGGTGCAGCGGCAGGTGCTTCAGCAGGAGCAGCGGCAGCAGGTGCAGCAGCAGGGGCTTCGGCAGCAGGAGCTGGGGCTTCTTTTTTGCCACAAGCGACTAAAGCGGCGGCCAACAACGTTGCCAAGAGGAGTGATTTTTTCATGGGAGTATTTCCTTTAATAGAGACAAAAACGTTTCAAGGGGTGCCATATGTCAGAATAAATTCAAACATGTGACCGAGCCGATGGACTCAAATTCCTTCAACTCAGCCATCTATTATAGGTGATTTCCCGAAGCTCCATTATTTGACCTTTTTCACCGGAAGGGAATTCAGCCAACCTGCCGCCCACCAGTCCAACAACAACTCCCTTACCTTTGTTGAGGCAGTTTGCAGGTCTGCCAGTTCCAAGTACTTTTGATCTGCCAAAGTTCGCAATAAACGAGCGTCTTGTCCTTTGCAGCGCCAGCTGTCGCCATTGATAAACACAAAATCTTGGTCATACAACATTTGGGTTTTGCGGTCCAAGCGTACTGCAGACAAGTGGCGCGGCCGGGTACGATTTTCAAACCACACCTGTGGTTTGGGTTCGCTTAACCATTCACCCAACGCACATCGAATGTCTGCATCGCGTTGCAACAGTTGCGAAATACTGCTGCGAGCAAAAGCTTGCAGCGCTGCGGGGATTCGGCCAGGTTGGCGGGTGGGCAATTGGTCAGGGTCACTGTAATGGACAGCGCGTCGTGATGGTTCGAAATCAGCCAAGCGACCCATCAACACCGCACCCAGTGAGTGGTCGGTCTCTGCTTTGAATCCGATGGAATAGGTCATGCATTCACCCACTGCAACGCCTTCGTGGGCATAGTGCGGCGGCAAGTACAGCATGTCGCCGGGTTCGAGCAAAAAAGTTTGTGTGGGCTTGAACTGTGAAAGTATCTTCAAAGGCACATCGTCGCGCAATTGCAAGTTTTTTTGTGCGCCTATTCGCCAGCGGCGTTGACCGTGTGCTTGCAATAAAAAAACATCGTAGCTGTCGAAGTGCGGCCCCACGCCACCGCCATCGCTGGCGTAACTGACCATCACGTCATCTAAACGGGCGTCCGCAATAAATCGAAAGCCCCGGCGTAAATTTGCCAATGCATCGCTGTGAAGATCAGCGCCTTGCACCAACAATGTCCAATTTGGTTTTTTTAATGCGGGCAATTGTCTGGGCTTGAAAGGGCCCGTCTGCATCTGCCACGGTTGGTCAACGCCATCGCCCGTGACCAATCGCGATTCCACATCCTCTTGCCCAGCCAGCGCAAACAATGCCTGGCGCGAAACCAAAGCCTGCATATGAGGTATGGCCTGGCGAATCAGCAAAGGTTTTTTTTGCCAGTAGTCCCGCATAAATACGTGAGGGCTGATGCCTGCGAGCAGATCGGGCAAATCGGGGTTTTTCATGCACATCTCCAAACTGCGACAATTCTGCCCCATGAACATCACCACTGACTGCGTTGTTGCCCTGACATGGGTACTTAAAGATGCCCAAGGCGAACTACTTGATGAATTGGACGATTCGGTCGAGTTTTACTTGGGCGGCCATGATTTGCTTGAAAAGATCCAGCAAGCCTTGCAAGACCATGTGGTTGGCGACCGGATTGACTTGCACCTTGAACCTGAAGAAGCCTTCGGTGATTTTGATGAACTGCTGGTCTATTTAGAGCCGCGCGCTTTGTTCCCTGCAGAAATTGAAGAAGGCATGACCATAGAAGGCCATGCACTGCCTCTTGGCTGTAGTTTGGAAGCACCCAAAGATGTGATTTACACCATCACCGATATTTACCCGGAACATGTGGTGATTGATGGCAACCATCCCCTGTCAGGCATGGCGTTGCGTATTTCGGTGACAGTGACTGGCGTGAGGCATGCCACCAGCGAAGAAAAAAAACACGGCACCTGCGGCTTTGGGTTTTTCAGCCTGCCCCCGTCTGCCGGCGGCGATTTGCTGCACTGATCAACGCTTGCCGGTCGAACCGTAACCGCCCTCGCCGCGCTCGCTGGTCCCGGTGAACTCATCCACCAGATTGAATTGCGCCTGCACCACCGGCACGATCACCAGTTGCGCGATACGTTCCATGGGCTCAATAGTGAACGCCACATCGCTGCGGTTCCAAGCGCTGACCATCAGTTGTCCTTGGTAATCGCTGTCTATCAATCCCACCAAGTTACCCAACACAATGCCATGCTTGTGGCCAAGTCCTGAGCGCGGCAGTATCAAGGCCGCATACGCCGGGTCGTTCAAATGAATAGCCATGCCGGTGGGCACCAGTTGCCACGCATTGGCTTGCAAGGTCAAGGGCGCATCCAGACACGCGCGTAAATCTAAACCAGCGCTGCCCGGCGTGGCATAGGCTGGCATGGCTTCGCGCAAGCGCGCATCCAAAATCTTGACGTCTAAATTCATACGGATTTCCTAAAAGCTGGCAAACGTGCAGCGATCTCTTCCACGAGTTTGCGGGCCAATGCCAATTTGGAGTCTTTGGGCCATTCACTGGCGCCGTGCTCATCCACCAGCAGCAATGCATTGTCATCCGCGCCAAAGGTGTCGGCGCCGATATTACCCACCAACAAAGGCACTTGTTTGCGCAATCGCTTGGCTTGGGCGTGCGTTTTCAAATCATGACTTTCTGCAGCAAAACCGACGCAAAATAATTCACTGTTGAGCGCTCTTGCAGACCGCGCAGCCAGCGCCAAAATGTCCGGGTTTTCCGTCCACACCATTGCAGGCATCTGACCGGATGAGTCTTTTTTGATTTTTTCTAAGGCCGCATTCGCGGGTCGCCAATCAGCCACAGCGGCAGTGGCAATAAACACATCGGTAAGGTCCAACTGCGGCATCACCGCAGCATGCATCTCCAAGGCTGAACGAACATTGATTCGCTTGACACCATATGGAGTGGCCAAGCCAACGGGGCCGGCCACCAAGGTGACGTTCGCCCCCGCCTGATACGCGGCATGGGCCAGCGCAAAACCCATCTTGCCGCTGGACAGGTTGGTGATGCCTCTGACCGGATCAATGGCTTCAAAAGTGGGGCCGGCAGACACCAGCACGTGTTTTCCTTGCAAAACTTTGGGTTGGAACAGTCGCACCACTTCTTGCATCAACTCATCGGGTTCGAGCATGCGACCGTCACCGCTTTCACCGCAGGCCTGCTCACCTTGACCGACACCCAGCACATGGGCACCATCGGCTCGCAATTGCGCCATGTTGCGCTGCGTGGCGGGATGCGACCACATCTCTCGGTTCATGGCGGGGGCCAATAACAAAGGCACCTGGTCAAGCGGTCTGGCCAAGCACATCAGGCTGAGTAAATCATCGGCTTTGCCGTGCAAAAGTTTGGCCATGAAATCCGCGCTAGCAGGTGCGATTAGCATGGCATCAGCTTCGCGACTGAGATTGATATGCGCCATATTGTTGGGTTCACGGGCATCCCATTGCGAAACGAATACGGGTCGATTGGATAGGGCCTGCATGGTCACAGGTGTGATGAACTGGGCAGCAGCCTCTGTCATCACCACTTGTACTGTTGCCCCTTGCTTGACCAGTGCACGGCACAATTCAGCAGCCTTGTAACAAGCCACGCCGCCGCTCAATCCAAGAACAATGTGTTTGTTGTTGAGTTCACTCATGGGGCGCAATGTAGCAGAGCGCCTATAATTTGGAATTAACACCTCTGGGGAGCCCGGCCCTCCCAACCCGACATGACCAAATTTGTGTTCGTCACCGGCGGTGTGGTGTCCTCCCTGGGCAAGGGAATCGCCGCCGCCTCTCTTGCCGCGATTCTCGAATCGCGGGGCCTCAAAGTCACCCTCATCAAGCTAGACCCCTACATTAATGTCGACCCGGGCACAATGTCGCCATTCGAGCACGGCGAGGTGTTTGTCACCGAAGACGGCGCTGAAACCGACCTTGACTTGGGCCATTACGAGCGCTTCATCACCACGCGTATGCGGCGTACCAACAATTTCACCACCGGACAAATTTACAAAAGCGTTTTAGAAAAAGAACGCCGTGGTGACTACCTTGGCACCACTGTCCAAGTGATTCCCCATATCACCAATGAAATCCAAGACTTCATCAAACGCGGCGCGGGTTTGGGTATGCCTGATGCGGTCGATGTCGCCATTGTTGAAGTTGGCGGCACGGTAGGTGACATTGAATCTTTGCCGTTTTTGGAAGCGGTACGTCAAATGAGTCTGCGCATGGGGCCGCACAACACCGCATTTGTGCATCTGAGTTATGTGCCTTGGATTGCCGCCGCCGGGGAACTCAAAACCAAACCCACGCAACACACTGCGCAAAAACTGCGCGAAATCGGTATCCAAGCTGACGCTTTGCTGTGCCGCGCTGACCGCCCGATTCCTCAAGAAGAGCGCTCAAAAATTTCCCTGTTCTCCAATGTGGCTGAATGGGGCGTTATCTCCATGTGGGATGTGGACACGATTTACAAAGTCCCGCGCATGCTGCATGAGCAAGGGCTGGACGCACTGATTTGCGAGAAGCTCAAGCTCAACACCCCGCCTGCCAGTTTGAAGCGCTGGGACGACTTGGTGCATGCGGTTGAGCACCCGCAATACGAACTGCACATCGCCATGGTCGGCAAATACGTCGACCTGTCTGACAGCTACAAATCACTGAACGAAGCACTGCGCCATGCGGGCATCCGCAACCATGCAAGAGTGCACATCGAATATATTGACTCTGAAACACTGACCCCTGAAAACACCAGCCAGTTGTCACGTTTTGACGCTATTTTGGTTCCCGGAGGGTTTGGCAAACGCGGTATTGAAGGAAAAATTTGTGCCGCACGTTATGCACGGGAACACAAAGTGCCTTATCTTGGTATTTGCTTGGGCATGCAAATCGCCACCATCGAATACGCCCGACATGTGGCTGGGTTGACAGACGCCAATAGCACTGAATTCGAGCCCGACTGCGCACACCCTGTGATCGCTTTGATCACCGAATGGAAAGACGCGGATGGCAGCATCAAGCAGCGTGATGCCAAATCCGATTTGGGCGGCACCATGCGTTTGGGTGCGCAAACCTCCAATGTCTCCAAAGGCACATTGGCACATGACATCTATGGTGATTTAGTCACCGAGCGCCACCGTCACCGTTACGAAGCCAACGTCAATTACCTCGACAGATTGCGCGAAGCGGGTCTGGTCATCTCTGCCTTGACGCAACAAGAACACCTGACAGAAATCGTCGAGTTGCCGCGCAGTCTTCACCCTTGGTACATGGGCGTGCAATTCCACCCTGAGTTCAAATCCACGCCTTGGGACGGTCACCCCCTGTTCAACGCCTTTGTGAGCGCTGCCCATGCCTACCAGGCTGAGCGTAAAAAGCTCAAGGTGGTGGCATGAAACTTTGCGGCTTTGAGGCCGGGCTCGAGCATCGGTTTTTTCTGATCGCCGGGACCTGCTCCATCGAAAGCTTGCAAATGTCTTTGGATGTGGCCGGGCAATTGAAAGAAATGTGCAGCGCATTAGGCATTCCGCTGATCTACAAAGGTTCTTTCGACAAAGCCAACCGTTCTTCTGGCAGCACGCAGCGCGGTGTGGGCATGGACGCCGGTTTGAAAATACTGGACGAAGTACGCCGTCAAATTCATGTGCCGGTGCTGACCGATGTGCATGACGAATCACAAGTAGCCACAGTGGCCGCCGTGGTTGATGTGCTGCAAACACCGGCGTTTTTGTGTCGGCAAACCGATTTCATTCGTGCTGTGGCGCAATCAGGCAAGCCAGTGAATATCAAAAAGGGCCAATTCTTGGCCCCTTGGGACATGGTCAATGTGATTGATAAAGCCCGTGCCGCCGCGCGTGAAAAAGGTTTGCCCGAAGACAACTTTTTAGCATGCGAGCGCGGTGTGAGCTTCGGCTACAACAACCTGGTGGCCGACATGAGCAGCCTGGCCGAGATGCGCAAAACCGGCGCGCCTGTGGTGTTCGATGTGACCCACTCGGTGCAAAAACCGGGCGGACAAGGCACGAGCAGCGGCGGCGCTCGCGACATGGTGCCTGTACTGGCACGCGCGGGTGTGGCTGCCGGGGTGGCCGGTTTGTTCATGGAAACCCATCCCAAGCCGAATGAAGCCTGGTCAGACGGACCGAATGCCGTGCCACTGGAAAAGATGAAGGCCTTGTTGCAAACCTTGGTTGAGCTTGATGCCGTGACCAAAAAATATCCTTTGCTGGAAAACGATTTTTCAGCTTGATCAAATGTGTCTTGCAGGGCTTCATGCCTGCGTGTTTTTCTTGAAGAAAGTCAGAAAATGAGTGCAATTGTCGATATCGTCGGTCGTGAAATTTTGGACAGCCGGGGCAACCCCACCGTGGAATGCGATGTGTTGCTTGAAAGCGGCGTCATGGGTCGCGCGGCCGTACCATCGGGCGCGTCTACCGGCAGCCGCGAGGCTATTGAATTGCGCGACGGCGACCCGAACCGCTACGGCGGCAAAGGTGTGCTGACCGCAGTGGAACACATCAACCACGACATCACACAAGCAGTGATCGGTCTGGACGCCTCAGAACAAGCGTTTTTAGACCACACGATGATCGAATTGGACCGCACAGACAACAAGGCGCGCATCGGTGCCAATGCCATTCTGGCAGTCTCTATGGCCGTGGCCCGGGCCGCTGCTGAAGAAGCCGGTTTGCCCTTGTACCGCTATTTCGGCGGTATGGGCCGCATGCAAATGCCGGTACCCATGATGAACGTGATCAACGGGGGCGCACACGCCAACAACAACCTCGACTTGCAAGAGTTGATGATCATTCCCGTGGGCGCACCGACTTTTCGCGAAGCCGTGCGTTACGGCGCTGAAGTTTTTCATGCATTGAAAAAAATCATGAGCGACAAAGGCATGAGCATTGCCGTGGGTGACGAAGGCGGTTTTGCGCCGAATGTGCCCGGTCACGAAGCCGCGATTCAAATGATTTTGGATGCGATCGACAAAGCCGGCTTTACCGCAGGCGAGCAAATCATGCTGGGTTTGGATTGTGCGGCCAGCGAGTTTTACCGCGACGGCAAATACCATCTGAAGGGCGAAGGTTTGGAGCTGGACGCTTCGCAGTGGACCGACATGCTGTCGACTTGGGCCGACAAATACCCGATCATCAGCATCGAAGACGGCATGGCCGAAGGCGATTGGGACGGCTGGAAGCACCTGACTGAGCGCATGGGCAAGAAAGTGCAACTGGTCGGCGATGACTTGTTCGTCACCAACACCAAGATTTTGCAAGAAGGCATAGACAAAGGCGTGGCCAACTCGATTCTGATCAAGATCAATCAAATCGGCACACTCACTGAAACATTTGCAGCCATCGAAATGGCCAAGTGTGCTGGCTACACCTCCGTCATCAGCCACCGCTCCGGAGAGACAGAAGACACCACGATTGCGGACATTGCGGTCGGCACCAACGCCTTGCAAATCAAAACTGGCTCACTCAGCCGCTCGGATCGTTTGGCCAAATACAACCAACTTTTGCGTATAGAGGAAGATTTGGGTACCATCGCCAGTTATCCAGGCCGCGCAGCTTTCTACAACCTGCGCAGCTGACACAACAAAGCTGTACACATGCGTCGTCCTGTTCCACTGATATTGTTAGGTTTACTGATTGTTTTGCAATTGCAATTATGGTTTGGGCGCGGCAGTGTTCCAGATGTTTGGCGACTGCGCCAGCAATACCAGCAACAACTCGACGCCAATTTGCGTTCCGAGCAAGATATTGGCAGGCTTCGCGCCGAATTACGCGACCTGCGTGACGGTTTGGAAATGGTTGAAGAGCGCGCCCGCTCTGAAATAGGCATGGTCAAACCCAACGAAATTTTTGTGCAATTGGCCAAATCCTCTAAGTGAGCCAAATTGCACAACGTACCGTCGTGCTTGCGGGCGAAAGCGTCAGCGACAGACAATCGTTGATTGCCAAATTACAAAATACGCTCTGGGACCACTCCCTGTCGTTTGACTTTCTGTGCCCGCAATCGCCTTTGGCTTTGGTAGACATGCCCTCGCAAGCCAAATATTTGCTGTGGAAGAATCCCACCAAAGTTTCTGCCCAAACAGACCAAGACGATTGGCGCCGTCAGTTACATGAATTGCAGCGCCCCTACCAAACCTTGCATGCTGACAGTGGACAAGTGTTGCAGCAAGCGGTTTTTGCATTGGTGAATGGTCAAGAGAGCACACTTGCTAGGCCACAGATAGCCAGTCAGTGGCAAGACCTCTGTGAATGTTGCGCTGATCCTTCATGTGAACAACGCCTGTTTGGTCGACTATTGCAAAGCTGAGCTCGGTGGCGGTACCGGTGGTTGTCCAGGGATAAACAACTGAGCCGCATCAATCGCGTCGTAACGGTATTGCTGGCCACAAAAATCACAGCCCACCTCTATCAGCTCTCGCTCTGACAATATGCTGTCGGCCTCTTCGCGACCCAGACTACGGATCATGTTGCTGACCCGCTCGCGGTTGCAAGAGCAGACAAAGCGAGGCGAATCATGCCCCGGTTCAGGGGCGAAATGCCTGACTTGCTCTTGCCAGAACAAACGGTGCAACACCTTTTCCGGGGTGAGTTGCAATAGCTCCTCTGAGGTCAGGCTGTTGGCCAAAATGGCGATCCGGTTGTAGTCTTCGCTTTGGCCGATGGCGTCTTCCTCGGCCATGGTTTTGCTGCCACCCAAGTTGGCGATGCCGCCGACGGGCAAGCGTTGAATCAGCAAACCGGCTGCCACTTGGTCATTGGCGGCCAGAACCAGTGTGGTGTCGAGTTGCTCGCTTTGCAGCATGTAGTGCGCCAGCACGTCGCTGAAGCGCTTTAGAGGTTGTTTGTGGTCGTCGTAAAGCGACACCACGCCTTGGTAAGGCTGTTGACCGGCGCGCCTGCCCACAGGGTCTAAGGTGATGGCACAACGCCCGAGGTTGTTTTGATTCGTCATGTCCTCGAACGGCATGCCGTCTGCCACATCGCCGGTGGTTTTGGCAGTAGAGCGCAAACGCAAATCGGATTGCACCTCGACCACGGCGAGTTTGAGCGGGCCTTCGCCGTGCAGTTGCAATATCAGCGCGCCGTCAAACTTGATATTGGCTTGCATCAGCACTGCGGCTGCCGTCATCTCGCCGAGTAAATGACGCACCGCTTGAGGATAGGGCCCAGTTTCCTGGTTGTCAGCGCGGCGTTTCAAGATATCTTGCCAACTGTCGGTCAAGCGCACCAAGAGGCCGCGCACCGGCAGGCCTTCGAACATGAATTTGTGCAACTCGCTCATGCGATTTTTTTCAATCCGTTTTTGAAACGCAGCGAGTTGTTCATGTAATGTTTGGCACTCATGCGCAAACCTTCGATTTGCTCGGGGGTGAGTTCTCTCACCACTTTGGCCGGTGTGCCCATGATGAGGCTGCCGTCAGGAAATTCTTTGCCCTCAGTGACCACAGAACCGGCACCGACCACGCAATTTTTCCCGATGCGTGCGCCGTTCAAGACCACGGCGGCAATGCCAATCAGACTCTCATCACCGATGGTGCAGCCGTGCAACATCACTTGATGGCCGACCGTCACATGTTTGCCCACGACCACCGGCAAACCGTTGTCCGCGTGAATCACAGCCAAGTCTTGGATGTTGCTGCCCTTGCCTATGGTGATGGTTTCGGTGTCGCCGCGAATGACGGCGTTGAACCAGACGCTGGTGTTGGCATGCAAACTGACCGCGCCCATGACCTGCGCGCTGTCCGCGATCCAGGCGCTTTCGTGAATATCGGGGGTGTGATCGTCGAGTTGGT
>CAMDSU010000016.1 GCA_945907335.1 Bordetella parapertussis
TTGACCGCGGGGTTTGACCCCTTACGCGACGAGGGGCGCATGTACGCCAATGCCTTGTCAGCGGCTGGCAGCAGTGCCGAATACATTTGTTTCGAACGACAAATCCATGGCTTCATCACCATGGGTCGCATCATGCGTGAAGCCCACACCGGTGTTGCTGTGTGTGCGGATGCACTCAAACGTTATCTTTCTTAAGGACCGGCTCCATGAAACTCCATGTCAACGGAAAAAACCACGAACTCGATGTAGAACCCGAAATGCCATTGTTATGGGCATTGCGCGATGAACTTGATATCAAAGGACCAAAGTATGGTTGCGGCATCGCACAGTGCGGCGCATGTACTGTGCTACTCAACGGTGAACCGGTGCGCTCTTGCAGTTATCCCGTGTCATCGGCGGACGGTCAAAAAGTGGTCAGCATCGAAGGCCTGGCCGATAAGGGCAAGTTGCATGCGGTGCAACAAGCCTGGATTGACCATCAGGTGCCGCAATGCGGCTATTGCCAAGGGGGACAAATGCTCGCTGCTGTGGCCTTGCTCAAGAAAAAACCCAAGCCGACCGATCAAGACATAGATGCGGCCATGACGCATATTTGCCGTTGCGGTACCTATGCCCGCATACGCACCGCCATCCATGCAGCAGCTCGTCAAGCCGGGGGTAAATCATGAACCACTTGTCTATCAACCGTCGCTTGTTCTTGCAAGTCAGTGGCAGCACAGCCGCCACCTTGAGTCTTGGTTTTGTGTGGCCGCAATCCGCTGCCGCTGCAGACAGCACTGAGGTCAATGCCTGGATTGACATCCATCCAGACGAATCGGTGGTCATTCGCTATGCTCGTACCGAAATGGGCCAAGGCAGCCGCACCTCTGCGCCGATGCTGATTGCTGAAGAGCTGGAAGTCGATTGGAAAAAAGTGCGTATCGTGGACGTGCCGGCGCATGACAACTTGCGTCGTAAACGGGTGTATGGCGATATGGCCAGTGTGGGCAGTCGCACCATTCGCAATTCGCAAGACTATTTGCGCAAAGCAGGTGCTGCTGCTCGCATCATGTTGGTTGAAGCAGCAGCCCAACGCTTTGGCGTCTCAGCATCCGAATGCAAAGCCAGCATGGGTATGGTGGTGCACAGCGCCAGCGGTAAAAAACTCAGCTACGGACAACTCGCAGGCGATGCAGCGAAATTGACACCGCCGAAAGACATCCCCTTAAAAGACCCAAAAACTTGGACGCTGGCAGGCAAATCGCTGCCACGCGTGGATATCGCAGACATCGTCACTGGCAAGATCCGCTACGGCGTTGATGTGCAATTGCCAGGCATGCTGCACGCGGCCATCGCCCAATCACCGGTCTTTGGCGGCAAAGCCACAACGGTCGACAGCAGCAAAGTAGACAACCGTCGCGGCATCGTCAAAGTCATCAACCTTGGTGAATTCGTCGCTGTGGTGGCGGACAACTGGTGGCGTGCCAAAGAAGCCTTGCGCGATGTGTCTATCGAATGGGACAACGGCAAAAATGGCGCGGTCAACAGTGCCCAAATCATGCAGGTTTACCGTGACGGCTTAAGCCACAAAGAACCCGCAATCGCCCGCAACGACGGCGACACCTTGGCTGCATTGGCTGCAGGCCAAGTCGTAGAAGCCGAGTACTACACCCCGTATTTGGCCCACGCCACCATGGAGCCCATGGTGTGCACAGCCATGTGGACAGAAAACCAACTCGACATCTGGGCCTCCACTCAAAACCCAGAATCCACACTCACTGCAGCAGCCTCGACCGCTGATATTGCACAAGAAAAAGTGCGTGTGTACGCCATGCAAATGGGCGGTGGACTGGGACGCAAAAGCCCGCAAGATTTCACACGCCAAGCCGTGGCTATTGCCATGCAAATTCCTGGCAAGCCTATCAAACTGATGTGGAGCCGTGAAGAAGACATGCAGCACGATTTGTACCGTCCCGCCAGTCTGGTGCGCATGCGCGCCACCGTGGACCAGGTCGGAAAACCCAATGCGCTGCACGTACGCGTCAGCGCACCTTCATTGTTTTCGCAACTGCTGCGTATGCCTTTACAAAACGGTGTGGACCAGCAAGCCGTGGCCTGTTTCAACGACCATCCCTACGCCATTCCCAACACCTTGGTTGACTTTGCCATTCGCACCACCCATGTGCCCGTGGGCTTTTGGCGCACGGTAGGTCATTCACAAAATCCTTTTGTCCGCGAATGCTTTCTTGATGAATTGGCACACGCGGCAGGACAAGACCCGCTGGCTTATCGCTTGTCGCTGTTGCCCGACAACGAAAAAGCCAACCGCGATAAAAGCATTTTGCAAGCCGTGGCCAAGGCCGCTGACTGGGGCAAACCATTGCCCAAAGGCGTACACCGCGGCATCGCCAGTGTCGATGGCTATGGCAGTTGGACCGCATGTGTCTGCGAGGTGTCGGTCAACGCCAGAGGTGAAGTCAAAATTCACCGCATCGTCATCGGGATCGACCCGGGCTATGCGGTCAACCCGGACAACATTAATGCGCAATTGCAAGGCAGCGTGGTGCATGGATTGACAGCAATTTTCTGGGGCGAGATGACGTTCAAAGACGGCCGCGTTGAGCAATCCAATTTCCTCGACTACCGCATGATGCGTATGAATGAAATGCCCAAGGTCGAAACCGTGATCGCAGCTACTGGCGGTTTTTGGGGTGGGGTCGGTGAACCTGCGCAAGCCCCGCTCGCACCGGCACTGGGCAATGCCTTGTTTGCCGCGACTGGCAAGCGCATTCGTTCGCTGCCTTTGAAAAACCACGGTTTGTCTCTCGCCAGGGCATGAAGCACCTTTGGTTTGCCACAGTTATGTTCAGCGCTGCATCGGCATGGGCGTCAAGCGATACCATGCCCGCCACAGCCTCGGCTGCTAACGCCAACCCAGAGCGCGGTCGCAAACTGTTGGTCAACCGACAAGAAACCGGTTGCGTGCTGTGCCACGCCATTCCGGGCATGAAAGAAGGCGGTGACATGGGCCCAAACCTCAATGGCTTGAGCCAACGCCTGAGTGCCGAACAAATTCGCTATCGCATAGCCGATCCCCGTTTGCTCAACCCGCAAACTTTTATGCCCGCCTACTTCAGCACGCAAGGCTTGCACAATGTGGCTAAGCCACTGGTTGGCAAAACGATACTGACCGAGCAAGGACTGGAAGATATCGTTGCCTATTTGCTAACTGCCAACAAAGGACCTTGATGTTGCCATCGTTATCGCGCCGCGATTACCTGATCCGTTTTTTACAAACCACTGTCGGCGCATGGGGCGTTGGTGTTGGATTAACGAATGCGCAAGACATGTCTGTGCTGGGCCGCGTGCAAGACTTGAGCGATGCACGGTTGCGCAATTTTGAGGAAATGGTGGCGCCTTATGTGGTGCGTCAAACGATGAAGCACGAAGGCGTCACCTTGTCTTTGCCTATGTTGGCAGACAACGGTCACTTGGTACCTCTGAGCCTCAAGGTAGACAGCCCCATGACCGAGGCCTCACATGTGACCCACATCTACCTGATCTCGCAGCGCAACCCTGTGCCATTGATGGCGATGTTTGTGCTGGGTCCGTGGAATGGGCGCGCTGAACTGAGCATGCGTGTGCGCTTATCAGGCACTCAAATGGTGGTGGCCTTGGCCCGTTTGTCTGACGGTACTTTTCGCTATGAAACGCAAGAAGTGGTCGTCACTGAAGCGGCTTGCATTGACAACGGATAAGGCATGACAACTGCACGATTACAAGTTCCCAACCGCATCATCGAAGGCGATGTGTTCAAGTTGCGTTTGCTGGTCCAGCACCCGATGGACAGCGGTTTTTTGCGCGATCTAGAGGGTGTGTTGGTCAAGCGCAATGTGATCCGACATTTGCAATGCATCTTGCATGACAAGGAAGTGTTTCGGGTGGAGCCCACCACTGGCACGTCAGCCAACCCATTGTTTGAGTTTTACCTGCGTGCCACCCGCTCTGGTGAACTCTATTTCCGTTGGGTAGACGACAAAGGCTATATCGGCGAACTGCGCCACAACTTGGTGGTTGAACCCGCCAATCAATCGCAGGCCCCGAAGTCCTGACATGTTGTTGCCCATCACCGCTTTGAAACGCTGCTGTGTTTTTTGGGGTCTGGCGTGGCTTGGCATGCTCGTGTTCGCTGCACCATTGCATGCCCAACAACGTCTGATTGCGTTGGACAAATTGCAATCCGGCTTGGCATTTACCGGTCCCGAAATTTTGGATTTGCAGGCCGATGATTTCGCCAATCCGGCGCTTCCCGCCATGGACAAGGGCGCGAAGTTGTGGAAGCAAGTAGCTGGCAAATCCGACAAAAGCTGCCAGTCCTGCCATGGCGAAACAAGCGCCAGCATGAAAGGCGTGGCCACGCGCTATCCCGCCATAGACAAAGCCAGCGGGCAATTGTTCAACCTTGAAGACCGCATTCGGCAGTGCCGACAAAAAAATCAAAAAGCCAGTGAGTGGCCATTGGAGTCCGACGAATTGCTGGCCATGACCTTATTCGTCACCTCGGCGTCTAACGGCATGCCTATCAAAGTGAGTGTTGAAGGCAAAGCACAATCGCATTTTGAGGCAGGTCAAAAAATATTCATGACACGTCAAGGCCAAATGAACTTGGCTTGCACGCAATGCCATGACCAGCGCTACGGCATCAAATTGTTTACTGACAAACTGAGCCAAGGCCAGCCCAATGCCTACCCCGCCTACCGTATCGAATGGCAGCGCTTGGCTTCACTCGAGCGGCGTCTGCGGTTTTGCTACACCGGTGTGAAAGCAGAAGTTCCTGCTTGGGGACACAAAGACATGCGCGACATCAGTTTGTATTTGATGTGGCGCGCCCAAGGCTTGAGCATAGAAGTACCCTCGGTACGCAAATAACTACAGCGTGGCAATCACCGCTTGCCACAACGCTGGCGTCACCTCGGGCATGACACCAAACCAAGCGGCAAAACCCGGTCTGGCCTGATGCAACAACATGCCCAAGCCATTGACAGTGGGGTTGCCCCTGTGTTGGGCGCGCTGCAGCAAATCGGTTTGAAGCGGCGTATAAACAATGTCTGATACCACCGCATGCACAGGCAGTTTTGCCAAATCGATATCTAATGCGGGTTGACCTTGCATGCCTTGGGTGGTGGTGTTGACCAGCAAGGCTGCATCTGACAGTGCGTCATGGCGGTGCTCCCATTCATAGGCACATACTGGCACACCGAATTCGTTTGCCAAGGCCTGAGCTTTGTCTAGGCTGCGGTTGATCAACCGAATGTCTGTCACACCCGCATCGGCCAAGGCCCAAATGATGGCGCGGGCGGCACCACCCGCGCCCAAAACCACGGCAGCACCTTGCCTGGCCTGCCAACTCGGCTGCGCTTCATGCAAACTTTGTATGTAACCGAAGGCGTCTGTATTGGTGCCGCGCAAACTGCCGTCCGGGTTGACCACGACCGTATTGACCGCCCCGATCTGGCGGGCCACATCATCCAACTGGTGCACACAGGCCAAGGCGTCGACTTTGTGAGGCAAAGTCAGGTTACATCCTGCAAAACCCAAGGCGGACAAGCCGCTGAGCGCCTGGGGCAAAGCCACTGGATTGACCGCCAACGGCACATAAGCGCCGCGCAAACCCAATTGCTTGATCCAATGGCCATGAATCACCGGCGAGCGCGAATGGGAAATCGGCCAGCCCATGACGCCTGCCAAAACAAATTTGTCTGAAGTGTGTGTATGCATGGTGTGCCAAGCATAGCGTTTGTCGCTGCCTTTTTTCCGCACAAGTCCTGCGCAGTATTTTTTTGCCAATGACTGTGAAACAATCGCACCTTCATTAAAAAAATGCTGAGATGTACGAAGCAACCAAGCCCCAGAGTCAAAGACTGCACCAGTTTCTGGCCGACATGACCCGGCTGGTTGAGCTCTCACCCGCTGAAGACGAGCTTTTGACGCAAGCGCAGCAACTCATGGCGCCATTGTTGACACATGACGATTGGCTGCACCCTGAATTGTCGCAAGCACATCCGCACCACCCGCAGCTCTATCTGATTTACGCAGATCCGGCCAACCGCTTCTGTGTGGTGAGCCTGGTGTCTGGCCCCGGTCAAAGCACGCCCATCCATGACCATACGGTTTGGGGGTTGAGCGGTGTTTTGCGCGGCAGCCAATCGTGCCAACCGTTCAGCAAAATGTCGGACGGCAGATGGGTACCCGCAGGTTTTCAAAT
This sequence comes from Bordetella parapertussis, assembly GCA_945907335.1. Classification (GTDB taxonomy): domain Bacteria; phylum Pseudomonadota; class Gammaproteobacteria; order Burkholderiales; family Burkholderiaceae_C; genus Limnohabitans. The sequence goes on from CAMDSU010000016.1 coordinate 6,245, forward strand.
AGACATGTTGCCCGGCAATATTGAAGCCGTATCGCCGCGCATCGGCGACGTGCACAAAGTTTGGAATCCGTTGCCTGATAAAGCATGCGTTTGTATTGAGGTGTACCAAGGAAACATTGGCGAGACGACCAGACACTTTTACCGCGAAGATGGTTCGCGACATGTGTTCGTGCAAGGCTATGCCAACTTACCCGGTATGCCGATTGCCGCCGCAGCCTCACAAGCGCCAGCGGCTCCTGTCATGGCTACGCCCGTTGTGTCGCCTTTGGCCGCCAATGTGAACGCGAACTCCCCTGAACCTATTGCAGTTGGTGCAACAACAGCCGCGCAAGACCACTCTTTCAAGCTGTCAACATACCCAGAAGTCAGACAGGCACTGCTGAACAAACAAGAAATTGCCCTGGTGGATGTCCGAGAAGAGCATGCTTATGCACAAAGCCATCCCCTGTTCGCTATTCAACTGTCGATCGGTCGCATAGAAGCAGATGCGTGGCAACGTATTCCCAGACGTGACATACCCTTGGTGCTAATCGACAACGGTGAAGGTTTGAGTATTCGAGCCGCAGAACTGTTTCAGCGCATCGGTTACAGCGATATCCGTATTTTGCAAAATGGTCTGGCTGGTTGGGCGGCAGCCGGCGGCGAACTGTTCAGTGATGTGAATGTGCCCAGCAAAGCTTTTGCTGAATGGGTCGAGGCGCAGCGCAAAACCCCCTCTTTCTCTGCCCAAGAAGTCAAAGCATTGATCGACAGTGGCGCAGACATGCTGGTACTGGATGCCAGCCGGTTTGACGAATACCAAACCATGAGCATTCCCGGTGCCATCCATGTGCCGGGCGGTGAGTTGGTGTTGCGCGCCCGCACGTTGGCACCGAGCGCCGCGACCCGTATCGTTGTCAATTGCACGGGTCGCACACGTAGCATCATCGGTGCGCAGTCGTTAATCAACGCCGGTATTCCAAACCCGGTGTGCGCGCTGCGCAATGGCACCCTCGGATGGCAATTGGCTGGTTTGGCACTGACCACCAAAGCGCAGCAAACCTTTGGCGATTACACCGAAGAGGACAGAAAAAAAACCGCTGCATCGGCCTTGGCATTGTTGTTTCGCGCAGGTGTGCAGCGCATTGACAGGCAAGCATTGCAGTTGATGCAAGCCGATCCCTATCGCACCACCTATGTCTTGGATGTGCGCACACCGCAAGAATACGCACAAGGCCATTTGCCAGGCGCCGTGAATGCCCCCGGCGGGCAATTGCTGTACGAAACCGACCATTACCTGACAGTGCGTGGCGCACGCGTGGTGGTTTACGACAACGATGGTGTACGTGCGTGCTTAGCGGCTTCATGGCTGGCGCAAATGGGCTGGGAATCTTGCGTGCTCAAAGATGCTTTACCCGAGCAGTTCACCGAGACTGAATCGCCAGCGCCAGATTTGCCAGACACTGTCGACCCCATCAAGGAAGTCGACCCATTGACGCTCAAAGAATGGTTGGCCAACCGCAGTAATCTGAGCATGGTCATTGATGTGGGTAACAGCAGTACCTATGTCAAAAAGCATATTCCAGGTGCATGGTGGTTGTTGCGTTCGCAAATGGCCCAAGATTTCTCGCGGGTACACAAAGCCAACCGGTATGTATTGACCTGCGATGACGGACGCGCCTCTCGCTTTGCAGTGGCTGAATTACGCAATTTGGTCAGGCCCGGTATCGAGGTGTATTGGCTGCCAGGTGGCAACGCAAGTTGGATGGCGCAAGGCTACAGCACCCAGCAAGGCGAGTCGTATGTGGCCAGCCCGAGAATTGACAAATACCGTCGTTCCCATGAAGGGTCAGACCACATGACCGAGGCCATGCAAGCTTATCTGGAATGGGAGCAAGGTCTGGTTGAACAACTGCGCAAAGACGGCACCCACGGATTTAAAGTCATTTAGAGCCAGTTACTGCGTGCTGTTGAGAGAGTTGATGTTTCGCAAGCGACTCCACCCATTCCAATTGGCGCGGCAAACATACTGTTTGCAAGTCATAGTGCGTGATGGCATGTTGTCTGGCCAATCCGCCCATGCGTGCTCTTTCATCGGGTTGGTCCAGCAATGTGTGTATGGCTTGCGCCCAAGCTTGGGAATCGAAAAAAGGTACCAACCGACCGGTTTGGCCCTCGATGATGACCTCACGCACCGGCGCTGTGTCGCTGGCCAAAATGGCGCATCCGCTGCTCATGGCTTCGATCAAACTCCAACTCAAAACAAACGGGTAAGTCAAATACACATGGACACGGCTGATTTGCAGCATGGTCAGAAATTGCGGATAACTTAATCTGCCTAAAAAATGCACCCGCTGCCAATCAGCGTCTGAGATTTGTCCTCTGACCTCGTTGATGAACACCTGTTTCCAAGAATCCGGGCCGGGTGGCTTGGCGCCATAACTCACACCATCTGCCCCGACGAGCAAGACCTGTGCATGGGGCCGCAATCGCAGCAATGCTGGCAAGGCACGCATGAACACATGGTAGCCACGGTAGGGCTCCAAATTGCGACTGACAAAAGTCACCAGTTCATCATTTGCGGACCATGACTTACCGTCGGCCAAGCGCAAGCGTGCATGCGGGTCTGGCCGAATCTGCTGGGTGTCGATACCATCGTGCACCACGGTGATTTTTTGGCGCATATGCGGCGCATAGGTAGCAGCTTGCCAATGGGTGGGAGAAATGGCCGCGTCTGCAAAGCTGTCTTGAATCAGATTGACTGTATTTTTCATCAGCAAGCGGCTGTCCACGCTCAATTCCGGTTGAGAGAACTCGGGGTCAAAGTGCACGTCTTGTCCATGCGCTTGGTAGAACATTTCGTAAAACAATCCCAAGCGGGTGTCAGGCCACACATGCTTGATGAACAAGCTTTCGCCCCATGAGGGATGGGCAATCACCACCTGCGGAACAAACCCTTTTTCTTTGGCTGCCATGCCCCAACGCAACACCGCCTCAGCGCGAATGGTTTTCGCTTCCATATCCACCAGCCAAGGATGAATACCAGGTGCACTGCCACGTTTAGGAAAGTAGGTGTGCACATTCACGCCCTGCCACTGAAAGCTGGGGCTTTTCGCCATCACTAGCGCATGAACCTCATGTCCTTGGTGGGCAAGTGCGGGGGCCAGGTGCTTGAACTGGCCAGGAAAATTTTGGTGGAGAAAAAGTATCTTCAATTGCTATCGGCACGACCCCAAGCCATGCGCCGCAACAAACCATCACGCTTGACCCATCCGTGCCAAAGCGCAGCCAAAAAATGCAACAGCACCAAGGTCATGAAGATTGAAGCAAGCCATTCATGGGACTCTGACATCAAGGACTTCAACGCCGGGTCAGGTTCAAACAATTTTGGCAATTCGATGCCGAAAAATTTCACTGGATAAGCAGAGAAATTTGAACCGGCAAAACCGGTGATGGGCAATAAAAGCATGCATGCATACATGCTCCAATGGGTCAATGTGGAGGTTTTGTGCTGCCAAGAGGGGGCCGGGTTGACGGGTGCTGGCACAGAATGGGTGATACGCCAACCTAAACGCCACAAAATGAATAAACCTAGACATATGCCAATAGATTTGTGCAAATTGAACCACTGCGCCCGTTCACCCACCGGTTCTTTGGGCAAATCGTCCATCCACAAACCTAAGCCCAATTGGTATAGCAAACCCATGGCCAGCAACCAGTGCAATACCACCATCATGCGGTCATACTGCACAGGCTTGGCCTGAGAAAGTGGTACGTTTTGTGTTTGAAGATCTTCAGCCATGGTTACTTTCGTGATCATCTGCTTTAGTGTGCCACGACTCCCCAGGGCAATTTGCCGACGGGTATTTCAGAGACCATTTTGCGAGTAGCCACATCAATGACACTGATGGAGCCACTGCGACCAGAGGCCACATACAGTTTGCTGCCATCTTGGCTGAAGCTCATGTTCCAAGGGCGTTGTCCAATCGGAATGTTTTCGATCAATTCAAAACTTTTCGCATCCACCATCGACACGTTGGCATCGCCGCCATTGCTGGCAAAGACATACGCACCATCTGGCGAAACGATGACACCGGCTGTGCGTTTACCCACCGCTTGTTTGCCAACCACTTCGCGCTTGGCAACATCGATGGCCACCAGCATGCTGCCACTTTCGACCGCTACAAATGCACGCTTGCTGTCTGGCGTGAATGCGATGCCACGGGGCCGTTCGCCCACTTTGATGGAGCCGATTTGGCGACGCTTGCGTATGTCAATCAAATCGACTTGGTCAGCTTCTTCGGCGGACACCAGCATGTATTTACCGTCTGGACTGAAGACACCATGCTCGGGGTTTTTGCCACTCACCGGAATAGAAAATTTGAGCTTCATGGATTTCACTTCAATGAAACTGATGCTGTTGCTTCCCTCGTTTGCCACGCCCAGCCATTTGCCATCCGGCGAGCAATACACCGCTTCTGGTGACTCGCCCAATTGAACCCGTTGTTCAATATCGCCTTTGACCAGGTCAATCATCCACAGTTGTGCAGAATTTTGTTCGGTCACAAACAATTTTTGACTGCCCTTGCACAAGGTCAAGCCGCGGGGCTTACCCCCGGTGTCAATGGTTGAGACCACCGTATCAGTCACTGTGTCGATGATTGACACGGAACCGCTGCCCTCGTTGGTGGCATATGCACGCGACTGCGCCCAAGTGGTAGAAACTGAAGCACTGAATAACAGGGACACAACGATTGAGAAATGTAACTTTTTCATCACGAAATTTCCTTTAATGAAAGACCTTTGGCAAGTTATTGCATCTTAGAGCAGGTCATCAACCCTGATAGGTTCAAGGAATCGGGACTTTGTCCCACTCGGTTATTATCAGCCCGCACTTTTGCCGCCGCCTTCGAGTTAAGAGTTCTAGCGGCTATTTCCCATGACTAGCAATAGGTGGATGCTTTTGAAATCTTTTTTTTCTCGGCTCAAGGCCCAAAACCCACATTGGGAGGTTGAGCCGTTATGGTTTGAATGGCTGATACTGGTAGGCCTGTTCATTTTTTCCACTTGGTTGCTTGGCGTCAAAGGGGTCTGGCATTTATTGATCAGCTCAGACCCCACCGGCATCACCTTGGTCATCATCGTGATATTCGCCGTGGCCACGCTGTGGTGCGGCATGCGCTCCAAAGAACTGGCTCACCAAAGAGATTTGCTAGAACGTGCGGCTTCCCAAGGTTCACGCGGTTTATTGCAAGCGCAAGGATGGGCGGCTGAATACTGGTCGGCTTTGGCAGCCAACCCGCAAGACAGTGGCGCGCCATTGGACCTGCTGATGGAGAAAACCCATGGCCCGCACTCCACCGCATGGTGGGTCAACGGGGTGCAACTCAAGCTGGGATTGCTGGGCAAGGTGATTGGCTTTTCAGTGCTTGCCATGCAAATCGGTCAAATTCAAAACTTCGACCCGACGCAAGCCCAAGATTTATTGCGCAACCTGACCTCTGGCTTGGGCGTGGCATTACTCACCACCATGGTCGGCTTGGTGGGCAATATCTTGCTGGGTTTGCAGCTGACCCGCATGGACCGCTTTGCCGATCAATTGCTGGCGCAAGCGCAACGACACGGACTGATCATCGGTCGCTGAAGCGATCGGCACAGCATGCGTAAAAATCGCTTCTCCCGTGAACCCGAGGTCGATCCTTTCTACGACATGTTGTTCAACATGTTGATCGCCTTTGTGTTTTGTTTCATCATTGCTTTGCTGGCCATGAACCCCAAGGCCACCAAAACCGGAGACATTCCCGCCAAAGCGGAGTTCATCATCACGCTGTCTTGGCCAGACATGGACCCGAACGATTTGGATTTATGGGTGCAAGGCCCGTCTGGCGAAAGTGCTTGGTTTCGTAACCGCGAGGTCGACCTGATGTACCTAGACCGCGATGACCGAGGCAACTCCAACAACACCATCACGGTCAATGGCCGCAAAGTTATCAATCCCTTGCGCCAAGAAGTGGTCACGATTCGCAGCATCGTGCCCGGCGAGTATGTGGCCAACGCCCATTACTACGAGACCAAAGACATTGACAGCAACGACCCGCGTGCAGGTCAGCCTGTCGAGGTCAGCATTTCCATCATCAAGGTCAACCCCAAAGCAGAAGTCGTTTTTTACGGCCAAGCCACCTTGGAAGGCCGTGGCAAAGAAGCGACTTTGGCGCGATTTACTGTTACCCCCGACGGTGGCGTTGACAATGTCAACACCATCCCCAAAACTTTAGTGAAATCTTTTTAACATGACGCTGACCCTCATCATTGTCTTTGCCCTCATTGCCTTGCTGCTTGCACTGGCCCTGGTTTTTTCGCGGTGGCCACGCTGGCTCAAAGGACTGTTGGCTATTGCGGTCAGTGGTTTTTACTTTTATGGATTTTCAGCCGTACACAGCTTGCTGGGCATACCAAGCACTGACGCATTGCCAGAGCGGTTTGTTGTCCTCGCGGCCTTGATAGATGAACCTCGCGCCAAATTTCCCGGTGCCTTGTACATGTGGGTAACGCCCATTGAAGAAGGCAAAGGGTTTTTGCAGCCACGAGCCTACCGTTTGCCCTATACACGGACATTGCACGAGCAAATTTCCGATGGCATGCGCAAAGGCCGTGAGGGCGTTCCGCAGATGGGCACTGCCGAAGTCAAACCAGGCAATGGCAAAGGTGTCAGTTGGCTCAACCCAGGCAGTGACGAACAAGAAGTCAAGATCATGGATTTGCCCACACCACAGGTGCCTGAGAAATGAAGCTGCGAATTTCTCTCCTAGGCGCTTTCGCCTTGGTCAGCTTGACAGCTTGTGACCAACCTGCCAATGACAACCCGCTGTTTCCCTTGGCCGCTGGCAAACAATGGACCTATCAAATCGAAACGGTGTACGACGCGCCAGACGCCAAATCCACCACCCACACATTGGAAATTCGCAACCTTGGCAGTGCCCAATTAAGCGACGGCAGCCAAGCGTGGGTCAGACGCAGTAATAACGGCCACGAGTACTGGCTGGTCACCGACAACATAGGCATCAACCGTGTGGCATTGAAGTCTCCCAGCAAAGAGCAAGCGGTGATGGACATCGAGCCGCGCACCGTTCTACCTGCTGGCCTGGTACTGGGCAGCACCTGGACGACCACCACTGTCCCCTATTTCTTGCGCAGAAGAAATGAAAAACCTGCGGAGTTTCGCTATCTGAACAAATACAAAGACCTGCCTATGGTGTTCAAAGTGGTCGACATGGACACTGCATTGCAAACACCGGCCGGAAAGTTTGACCACTGCGTGCGTGTGGATGGCACCATGGAAATGATGTTGTGGAACGATGAAGCTTTCGCCTACAAACCCACACCTATCTTGTCCCGTGAATGGTATTGCCCTGGTGTGGGTTTGGCCCAGGTTGAGCGTGACGAACCCACCACTGCAAAACTGTTTCAAGGTGGAACCATGCGCATGAGATTATTGTCATACCGTTGACAACAAAGCGGTTGTCTGTCAGCCCCCATTCAGCTCGTTTAAGCAGGCTTTAAGAAAAGCCTTGGGTCATGACAAATTAGCTTATAGAGCTGTCTCTTTTTGAGAAATTCACAAATAACAATAACCCGACTAGGGTTTGTTCTAGGAACGGTCTTATACAAGTCTAGGAAAATTGCTTGGGTCAGTTGTATTTCCCTTTGATAAACCCTGAAGGATTTTTTCTATGAAACTTTTATTCAAATCGGTTGCCATGGCTGCCGCTTTGGGCGCCGCCTCACTGGCTAGCGCACAAAGTTGGCCGGTTTACGGCGGTGACGACGGTAATCAGCGTTACAGCAAAGCTGCTCAAATCACTCCCGCAAACGTCAACAAGTTGAGCGTGAAATGGGCGTTGCAATTGGGCACCAACCGCTCACAAGAATCGACCCCTATTTTGGTGGGCGACACTCTGTATGTCACTTCTTCATTCGGACCGAAAAACGTTTTTGCTGTGAATGCAAGAACAGGTGATGTCCGCTGGAAATATTCTCCTGAAATGCCAAAAGGCGTTGACCAGTACGCATGCTGCGACGTCAACAGCCGTGGTGTTTCTTACAACGATGGCAAGATTTTCTTTGGCCGCCTCGATGCACAAGTGACTGCACTTGACGCAAAGACAGGCAAAGAAATGTGGACAACAAAAATTGTTGACTACACACAAGGTTCAGTCATCACTTCACCTCCCACACTGGTCAAAAACCTGGTCATCACCGGATTCGGTGGCGGTGAGTACGGCGTGCGTGGTGCCTTGGTTGCTTTGGACCAAGCCACTGGCAAGGAAGTCTGGCGCACTCATACCGTGCCAATGGGCAATGAAAAACATGCTGACACTTGGAAGGGTGATACCGGCAAAACAGGCGGCGGCGCTGCTTGGTTCATCGGTTCTTACGACCCCAAGTTGAACCTCGTTTACTACGGCACCAGCAACCCAGGTCCCTGGACTGCGATTGTTCGTGGCAACGACTCATCTGACATCGGCAAGTTCACCAACCTGTACACCGCATCTGTGGTGGCTTTGAACCCCGACACAGGCAACATCGTTTGGCACTACCAGTTCACACCCCATGATGCATGGGACTATGACGGCGTGAACGAACTCGTTTTTGCTGACCTGCCTGTCGACGGTAAAAAAGTGCCTGTCGTGATGCAAGCTAACCGCAACGGTTTCTTCTACGTGTTGGACCGCGCCAATGGCAAATTGATTTCTGCCAAGCCTTTCATCAACGGCGTTAACTGGGCCACTGGCATTGACATGAAAACCGGCATGCCAATCGAAGCCGCAAACAACGAAAAGCGTCCTCGCTTGAAAAAATGGGCCCGCGACATTTGCCCCAACTTGGTTGGCGGTAAAAACTGGATGCCTATGTCTTACAACCCAAAAACAGGTCTGGTGTACATCCCCACCAACAATCTGTGTATGGACTTGGAAGGTGTTCAAGAAGAGTACAAACGCGGCCAGTTCTATTTGGGCGTGAACTTTGACTTGGACAAAGTCGGTCCCGGCGGCCACGGTGGTGGTTTGAAAGCATGGGATCCTGTGAAACAGAAAGAAGTCTGGTTCAACAAGGATGAACTGCCTTTCAACGGCGGCACCATGACCACCTCTACTGGCCTGGTCTTTGCAGGTGACATCAAAGGTGTTTTCCGTGCCTTGGATGCCTCAACTGGCAAAGAACTGTGGAAATTCAACACTGGCTCTGGCATCACTGCTGCCCCCATGACTTACATCCTGGACGGCAAACAGTATTTGGCCGTGGTGTCAGGTCGCACACAGTCTATGCCTGCTTTCTTCGGCAAAATGGGTGAGCGCATGGTTGCTGCCAGCCCTGAAGGCGGCACACTGTTTGTGTTCGCTATCAACTGATATTGATTCAGTCTAAAAACACCGCCTTCGGGCGGTGTTTTTTTATAGGGTTTTCGCGCTTCACAAAGTGTCCAATTCAAAAAATAATTTCCAAAAATGTTTTTTGAATTTGTCTTTTTACACTCTTTTTTGATGCCAAAAATTTGCCCTGATGATCACGCTGTGAATGGATTTATTCAGCTTGCTGTCAGTTGATTTCTCATAATAGAAACATCGCTTGATTTTTTAAAGATTTTCAAACTTTCCATCTAACTTCAGGAGTATTTGCACCATGTCCAAGTCGATTCCCCGTATCGTCAAGTTTGCAGTCAGTGCAACAGCCTTGGCGGCTGTCACTATGTCTGCTTCATTTGCCGCAGATACGCTCAGGGTTTGTTCTGACCCAGACAACTTGCCATTCAGCAAGTCAGAAGGCGCTGACAAGGGTTTGTACATTGAATTGGCTGAATTGGTGGGTAAGCGACTGGGCACCCCAGTGGAATATGTATGGTGGCTGTCATTCAACCAGCGCCGTGCGCTGAGAACCACCATGGAAGGCTGTGATGCTTATTTTGCGTTACCCGCTGATGCACAGTACCGCGTCAGAGGTCTGGTCAAAAGCAACGCCTTCTTGTCCGTCAGCTATGCGATTGTGGCGCCGCAAGGCATGAAGGTGACCGCTTTGTCAGATTTGAAAGGCAAGAAAGTTGGCGTGTTACACGGTTCTCCGCCCCAAATTTTGTTGGCCACCAAAGAGGGCTACACCGCCAACACTTTCCGTTCTCAAGAAGAAGTGTTTGCTGCACTCAATGGCAAAGAAATAGACGTTGCCTTGTTGTGGGGCCCAAGCGCTGGCTTTGACAATAAAACCCAATACAGCAACCGCTGGCAAGTGATTTCCATCAATGGTGAAAGTTTGGGAGGTCAGGTGGCAGTCGCTGTCTCCAAAGAAAAACCCCAGCTCAAAGATCAGATCAACCAAGCCTTGGAAAGTCTCAAACCTGAAATTCTGCAACTTAGCGAAAAATACGGCTTTCCCACCCAAGCGCCGCTGCAAGTCAACATCACAAATGCAGAAAACCGTTATGCGCGTTTGGATGCACTTCAAGCAAAATCATCGGCTTATCGTTCGTCTGGTTTCATCAAGGTTATTGATAAGTCATCACGCCGCGAATGGCAAGTTGCTGAAAGTGGTAGCACCATCGCTGAAGCCCAGTCCAACTTCAATAATAAATGCGGACATTGCCATGGCAAGAACGGTGCAAGTCCAATCTCTGAGCGAGATTTGCGCAAACTCAGTATGCGTTACAAAGAAGAATGGAAAAGTGTGACCTACTCCACCATCACCAAAGGCCGCCCCGATTTAGGCATGCCGACTTGGGATGGCATATTGCCAGACCATGAAATCAAATCCATCGTCGAATTTTTGGCGACTGTGCAAAAGAACTGACCAGCCCTGACATTACGCTATCAACCGACTGTGTAAAAGCAGTCGGTTTTTTTATGTGTTTTACAAATACTTGAAAAGTATTCGCCCATAAAAAAAGCGGGGTTAAACCCCGCTCTTTTCAGACTTAGCGCACTCACTGCGCTGCCTTGCGGCAACACAGTGGTCCGATCATCAGGCTTGCTGGATCGCTTTGCCAGTGATAGGCAATGTGCGAACACGCTTGCCGGTCAGTTTGGCAACAGCGTTGGCCAATGCAGGAATGATTGCTGCAGTGACTGGCTCGCCGATACCGCCGGGCTTCTCACCGCTCTTGACCAAGACGATATCAACTAAGGGAGACTCGTTGGTGCGAACCATAGCGTAAGTGTTGAAGTTAGTTTGTTCAACAACTCCATTTTTCACGGTAATGGCATGTTTAAGCGTTTGACCCATGCCCATGATGATGCTGGACTGGATTTGTTGCTCAACAATCTCTGGGTTCACAATCATGCCCATGTCCGCAGCCACAGTGGTTTTGACCACTTTGACTTCGCCATCAGCACCGACGTTTACTTCAGCGACCACAGCCACATAGGTGTCATAGCCTTCCATGATGGCCACGCCCATGGCATTGCCTTTGGCAGCACCTTTTTTGTAACCGGCCTTTTGAGTGGCCAATTTCAAAACGTTTTGGAAACGAGGCTTGCCTTCCAGCAAGGACATACGGTATTCAACAGGGTCTTTGCCAGCAGCCAGAGCCATTTCGTCAACGAAGCTTTCGTTGGCAAATACGTTCATGTTGTGGCTCACAGCACGCCAGTAACCGACACGCAAACCAGCGTCATGGATGACGAGGTCGTGCTGTGTGTTGGCGATGTTGTAAGG
>CAMDSU010000017.1 GCA_945907335.1 Bordetella parapertussis
TGCGTGGCCATCATGGAAGGCAACACCACCAAGGTGATTGAAAACGCTGAAGGCGCGCGCACTACGCCGTCCATCATTGCTTACCAAGAAGACGGCGAAATTCTGGTCGGCGCGTCCGCCAAACGCCAAGCAGTGACCAACCCACGCAACACGCTGTATGCCGTCAAGCGTTTGATCGGCCGCAAGTTCGACGAAAAAGAAGTGCAAAAAGACATCGACCTGATGCCTTACACCATTGCCAAGGCCGACAACGGTGACGCTTGGGTGGAAGTGCGCGGCCAGAAAATGGCGCCGCCGCAAATCAGCGCGGAAGTGCTGCGCAAGATGAAGAAAACCGCCGAGGACTATCTGGGCGAAGAAGTCACAGAAGCCGTTATCACGGTACCGGCTTATTTCAATGACAGCCAGCGCCAAGCCACCAAAGATGCTGGACGCATTGCCGGCTTGGATGTCAAACGCATCATCAATGAACCCACCGCTGCAGCTCTGGCTTTTGGCTTGGACAAGACCGAAAAAGGCGACCGCAAAATTGCGGTGTATGACTTGGGTGGCGGCACATTTGACGTGTCCATCATTGAAATTGCCGATGTCGATGGCGAAAAGCAATTTGAAGTGTTGTCCACCAACGGCGACACCTTCTTGGGCGGTGAAGACTTTGACCAACGCATCATCGACTTCATCATCGCCGAGTTCAAAAAGGACTCCGGCGTCGATTTATCTAAAGATGTATTGGCCTTGCAACGCCTGAAAGAGGCCGCAGAAAAAGCCAAGATTGAATTGTCTTCAACCACTGGCACTGATATCAACCTGCCTTACGTCACGGCTGACGCATCCGGCCCGAAGCACTTGAACATCAAACTCAACCGCGCCAAACTAGAAAGCTTGGTGGACGAGTTGATCGAGCGCACTATTGCCCCTTGCCGCACTGCCATCAAAGATGCAGGCGTGTCTGTCGGCGACATTGACGACGTGATCATGGTGGGCGGCATGACCCGCATGCCCAAAGTACAAGAGAAGGTCAAAGAATTCTTCGGCAAAGAGCCGCGCCGTGATGTGAATCCTGATGAAGCTGTGGCCGTCGGTGCTGCGATTCAAGGCCAGGTGTTGTCAGGCGACCGCAAAGACGTGTTGCTGCTGGACGTGACACCGTTGTCTTTAGGCATCGAGACATTGGGCGGTGTCATGACCAAAATGATCACCAAAAACACCACCATTCCCACAAAGTTTGCGCAAACCTTTTCCACCGCAGACGACAACCAACCTGCGGTGACCATCAAGGTGTTCCAAGGTGAACGCGAAATGGCCAGTGGCAATAAATCATTAGGTGAATTCAACCTTGAAGGCATCCCGCCTGCTGCGCGCGGTACACCGCAAATCGAAGTGACGTTTGACATTGACGCCAACGGTATTTTGCATGTCGGCGCAAAAGACAAAGCCACCGGCAAGGAAAACAAAATTACCATCAAGGCCAACTCTGGATTGAACGAAGCTGAAATTCAACAAATGGTCAAGGACGCTGAACTCAATGCTGCCGAGGACAAGAAAAAACTGGAAATTGTGCAGTCGCGCAACCAGGCGGAAGCCTCTGTTCACAGCGTGAAAAAGTCGCTGACCGAACACGGCGACAAGCTTGAAGCGGGTGAAAAAGAAAAAATTGAAGCCGCAGTCAAAGAGGTGGAAGATGCTCTCAAAGGCGAAGACAAAGCGCTGATTGATGCAAAAACAGAAAGCCTGATGACGACTGCGCAAAAACTCGGCGAGATGGTGTATGCCAACATGCAAGCCCAGCAAGACGCTGGCGCCGCCCCTTCTGCTGAAGCAGGGGCAGACAAACCGCACGACGACAATGTGGTCGATGCCGAGGTCAAGGAAGTCAAAAAGCCCTGACCTTTCAACCCCCGCCTCGCCGCGTCATGGTCTGAGAAGATCGACGCGGCGTTGGCACTTTTTTATGCAGCACACACATGGCCACTAAACGCGACTTTTACGAAGTTTTGGGAGTTCCCAAAAACGCCAGCGATGACGAAATCAAAAAGTCGTACCGCAAATTGGCAATGAAATTCCATCCTGACCGAAACCAGGGTGACGCCTCTGCTGAGGTCAAATTCAAAGAAGCCAAAGAAGCCTATGAAATGCTGTCTGACGCTGAAAAGCGTGCAGCCTATGACCAGTTTGGCCATGCCGGTGTAGATCCGAACATGCGCGGCCCCGGCGCTGGTGCGGGCGGGTTTGGTGGTTTCGGTGAATCCTTTGGTGATATTTTCGGTGACATTTTTGGTCAAACGCGCCGACAGCAAGCCGGTGGCCGCCAAGTGTTTCGCGGCAATGACCTGAGCTATGCCATGGAGGTCAGCCTCGAAGAAGCGGCAGCGGGCAAAGAAAGTGAAATCCGCATTCCCAGCTTTGATGAATGCGACACCTGCCACGGCACAGGCGCAAAAGCTGGCACTTCACCCAAAACCTGCGGCACCTGCCAAGGACAGGGCGTGGTCCAAATGCGCCAAGGTTTTTTCAGTGTGCAACAAAATTGTCCCCACTGTCGCGGCACTGGCAAGATCATCACAGATCCATGCACGCCATGCCATGGCCAAGGCAAGATCAAGCGCCAAAAAACACTGGAGATCAAAATTCCTGCGGGCATTGACGACGGCATGCGCATACGCAGCACCGGCAACGGTGAGCCCGGCACCAATGGCGGCCCGCCCGGCGATTTGTACATTGAAATTCGCATCAAGAAACACGATGTGTTTCAGCGCGACGGCGACGATTTGCATTGCGCGGTTCCGATCAGTTTCACCACTGCTGCTTTGGGTGGAGAAATCTCAGTACCCACACTCAGCGGTGAGGCGGCTATCGACTTGCCTGAAGGCACGCAGACCGGCAAGCAATTCAGATTGCGCGGCAAAGGTATCAAAGGTGTTCGTTCCAGCTTTCCTGGCGACTTGTATTGCCACATCACTGTGGAAACTCCGGTTAAGTTAACTGAGCACCAACGCAAATTGCTCAAAGAACTTGATGAGTCATTGAAAAAAGGCGGAGACAAACACTCGCCTTCAGAAGCAGGATGGGCTGATAAGCTGAAAAACCTTTTCAGCTAAATACCTGCACACACCACGACTGCCATGCAACCTCTTACACCGCGACATTTCAGTCGCTTGTTTCGTTTCGGCATAGCAGCTTGTTTCATGGCAGTTCACATGGCGAATGCCAGCCCTTTTTTGCGTTGTGAAGTGACCTATGCAGGCGCCACTCAGGTGGTGCATGCCACTCCGGTGGCTGAGCCCTATGAGGTCGCACCCGTTGACATTGCCGAGCGCTTTTTGTTCAAAGTGGTCATGTCTGCCACACGCGGCAAATTGGACCACGTGCAGATTTATACCTATCTGCAACAAGACCCGCGCCCTGTACTGCTGCAACAAGCCAAGTATTTCCCTCCCTTCAAGCCCAGTCGACAACCCGTGCTGCTCACTGGGGAGCAACACATTTATGGCGGTCCGATTGAGCGGGAACTGATTTACCGTTGCTGGTTGGGCGGTATCAAGCCGTGAAAAATCGCCACAGATTTATAGGGTTATGGGGCTTGATCGTGTCGATGGGTATTGCCATGGGCGCACATGCCGCACAAGAGGTCAGCCTGGTGTTTGCGGGTGACACGGTGTTGGACGACGCTGCAGGAGAGCTGATTGCGCAAGGTGGCGACCCGTTTGCTGATTTTGAAAGCTACTTGAAAAATGCGGATATCCGCATCGCCAACCTTGAATGTGTGGTGTCAACGCTGGGGCAAGCCGGTGACAAGGTATACACGTTCAAAGCCCACCCGCGTGTACTTACCGTCTTAAAAAAACATTTTGATGCGGTTGCACTGGCTAACAACCACAGTGGCGACTTTGGGCCTGCGGCATTTGCCGACATGCTGCAACTGATAAAGCGCTCCGGTCTTGAACAAGTCGGCGGCGGCTTGAACTTGAAACAAGCACACACACCATTGCTGTTCCATCGCCACGGTTTGCGCATTGCTGTACTGAGCTACAACGAATTTCACCCGCGCAGTTTTGAGGCTGGACACAACACGCCCGGTGTGGCTTGGAGCGAAGACCATCAAGTGGTAGCTGACATCAAAGCGGCCAGACAACGACATGGCGCTGATTTGGTTATTCCTATCATGCACTGGGGTTGGGAGAATGAAACACAAGCCAATGCCAGACAACGCACGCTTGCACAACGCATGATCGACGCAGGTGCAGATGCGGTCATTGGCGGGCACCCGCATGTCACGCAAGATATTTCTATTTACAAAGGCAAGCCAGTCATCTTCAGCGTTGGCAACTTTGTGATGAAAGAAACCGACAACGACTACCAGCGCAAAGCATGGGTTGTAAAACTGTATTTGGACAAACTCGGCGTGACCCGTTTTGATACGCTGCCTGTTCGTATCGATATGGAGGGTTTACCTTCTGTGGACAACGATGCAAAAAGTCCTTGCTGGATACGCGGTAAAAAAATGGCCCATGAGTGTGCGTCATTTAAATGATGACAACTACTGGTCTTCAATAGCTCAGCTTATAAAAATCGGTCAAGCAATTTTCGACTGTGACGATCAAGCGCTGGTAAATCGCGAATCAAAAACTGCACGCCGTGTTCATCGGCCACGATCAGGGTTTTGGCACTGATGCGGCGAATATCTTCTTCACCACGCAACACAAACTGCGTCACACCACGGTGGGTTTGCACTGTCCACGTTGATGGGGTTAAAAAACTGCTGACACTGTCTACGCGTTGAATTTCAGGCATGAATTCACGTGCTTGAAGTGCAGCAAAAACAGCTTTTTTTTGTTGGTCGGGCAGGGTCAAAGGTTCGGCCAACCACAAGAGTTCGTGCCCGTCTGCGTCCAAAATAGACACTGCTTCATCGGGTGCCCCAATTGGGAATGCGCGCACCACCACCACGGGTTGGTGCAACTCCTGATGCAAACGCAATTGCCAATGTCCTTGATCGGACAGGCTCAACTCGAATGCCGCGTGGCTCATACCTTTTGCTCCTTGCGCGTGCCGAGCGTCAAACCCATTTCCTCGGCTTGCTTTTGGCGCGCCTGCGCTTCGTACAAACGCCAGTAAGCGCCTTGACTTGCCAGCAGTTCATCATGCTGACCTTGTTCCACCAATTGGCCATGTTCCATCACCACCAATCGATCGGCACGGCGCAAGGTGGACAAGCGATGTGCAATCGCGATAGTGGTGCGCCCACGCACCAAGTTGTCTAGCGCTTTTTGAATTTCTTGCTCGGTCTCTGTGTCAACCGAAGATGTCGCTTCGTCCATGATCAATATGCGCGGGTCAATCAGCAAAGCGCGTGCAATGGAAATACGCTGACGCTCACCTCCAGACAGACTTTGTCCGCGTTCACCCACCAATGAATCGTAGCCCTGCGGCAGGCGCAAAATAAATTCATGGGCATGTGCGGCTCTGGCTGCGGCCACAATTTCTTCGCGCGACGCCCCAAGTTTTCCGTAGGCGATGTTGTCAGCGATGGTGCCGAAAAATAAAAAAGGTTCTTGCAATACCAAACCGATATGGCGTCGGTAATCAGCAATGCGAATGTCTCTGATGTCGGTGCCGTCTATGCGAATCGCCCCTTCGCTCAAATCATAAAAGCGGCATAACAAATTCACCAAAGTGCTTTTACCTGAACCGCTTTGTCCCACCAAACCAATCATCTCGCCGGGGGCAATGTCCAGCGTCAAGTCTTTGATCACCGCACGGTTGCCATAGCGAAAACCAGCGTTACTGATTTGAATGCGACCCACCACTTCAGGCAAAGCCACGGGGTTCAAAGGTTCAGGAACGCTGGAGACATGGTCCAAAATTTCAAAGATACGCTTGGTTCCTGCGACAGCTTTTTGTGTGTGTGACACGATGCGACTCATGGCGTCAAGCCGCGCATAAAAACGTGTGCTGTAGGCGAGAAATGCGGTCAATACACCCACCGTGACCTGATGGTGAGCGACTTGCCAAATACCAAATGCCCACACCACCAGTAAACCGATTTCAGTGACCAGCGTGACCGTGGGTGAAAACAGCGACCATAAAAAATTGATGCGATCGTTCACCGCCAGATTGTGTTTGTTGGCTTCTTGAAATCGGTGTGCTTCACGTTGCTCTTGGGCAAAAGCTTTGACCACACGAATACCAGGGATGGTGTCGGCCAATACATTGGTTAATTCAGACCAGACCCGATCTATTTTTTCAAAACCTGTGCGCAAGCGGTCACGCACCATATGTATTAACCACGCAATGAACGGCAACGGCAGCAAGGTGGCGCAAGCCAACCAAGGGTCGATGCTGAACAAGATAATGGCTGTCATCAAAATCATCAGCACGTCCGTGGCGAAGTCCAGCAAATGCAAAGACAAGAACACGCATAAACGGTCGGTTTCACTGCCAATGCGCGTCATCAAGTCGCCCGTGCGGCGACCGCCAAAATATTCCAAAGAAAGTTTCAACAAATGCTCATAGGCGGTCGACCGCAGGTCGGCACCGATACGCTCTGACGCCAAAGCCAGCACGTAGGTTTTGAACCAACCCAATCCCCATGCGAACAATGCCGCACCCAACAAGCCCCCCAAATACATGGTGACCAAAGAGGTATCGATTTGCTGCCCATTTTGAAATGGAATTAACACATCGTCCATGAGAGGCATGGTCAGATAAGGCGGGACCAACGTGGCAGCGGTTGAGGCCAGTGTCAAACAAAAACCCAAGAACAACTGACCTTGGTAAGGCTTGGCAAAGCGCCACAAGCGAAACAAACTCCATGTGGATGCTGGTGTCTCTTCTTGCGCCAACTCGCAACTGCGACAGCTGGCATCTGCGCTACCCAATGGCGCATGACACACCTCACACCAAGCCTGCGCGACACCTTCAGCATGCCCTGCCATGCGTTGGTTAAAGCGGGTCAGCAACCCACTGGCTTGCAGGTGACGACCCAATGTAAAGCGCCAATCGGCCAGTTGCTGCTGCGAATCGAGCAACCGCAAATGACCCACGCCGGCATGGTCAGACAATTCCATGTGCTGTGTCTCATGCAATGACAAGCTATGCCAAGCATTCTGTGTATCGGGCACACACCAAAGCAATCGTTCACCCGTAAGAACCAGCAAGCTGTTGGCGAAATACAATCGGGGATCGAGGTCAACCTCCAGCCAAGCTAGAACGTTTTCTTCTGATGCCAATTGAAGCTGCAGTTCCCGACGCCACGAGGCTGGCACATCCAGCAGCACTGGCGCAACTTGAGACGGAATATTCATTCTTTTTATGATGACCTACAGTGAAACCATTCTAACCCTGCGTCACTCCCAGTCTTTTGCTCCGCATACATAAGTTTTATCCCTCCCATGACATTTCCTGATATCGCCATATTGCGCATGCGTTATTTGCGTGGCCCCAATGTATGGACCTACCGACCCGTTATTGAAGCCTGGGTCGACTTAGGCAATTTGGAAGACCACCCCTCACACACACTACCCGGTTTTGTCGAACGGTTAAATGCTTGGTTGCCCGGCATGGTCGAGCACCGTTGCGGCATCGGTGAACGCGGCGGGTTTTTACAACGTCTCAACGAAGGCACATGGTGCGGACACATCATGGAACATGTAGCCATTGAATTGCAAACCTTGGCGGGCATGCAAGTGGGTTTTGGCAAAGCACGCGAGACCAGTCAACGTGGCGTCTACAAAGTCGTGATACGCACCCGTCAAGAGGAAGTAGGCAAAGCAAGCATGACCGCCGCCCGCGACTTGGTCATGGCCGCTATCAACAACACCGCTTTTGACCTCAAAGACACTGTCAGCAAACTCAAAAGCTTGGTCGATCGCTTGTGCCTGGGGCCAAGCACTGCATGCATTGTGGATGCGGCCACCGAACACCGCATACCCTCCATTCGCCTCACGTCGGGCAATTTGGTGCAACTGGGCTACGGGTCGTTACAGCGGCGCATTTGGACTGCTGAAACCGATCGCACCAGCGCCATCGCTGAAAGTATTTCCAGTGACAAAGACCTGACCAAATCTTTACTCAGCCAATGCGGTGTTCCAATTCCCACAGGTGAGGTAGTCAACTCTTCCCATGAGGCATGGGCAGTGGCGCAAGACATCGGTCTGCCGGTTGTTGTCAAACCCACCGACGCCAACCATGGCCGTGGCGTGGCGCTGGACTTGCGTCATCGTGAAGACATCGAAGCTGCATTTTTGGTGGCGCAACGCGAAGGCACCGATGTCATGGTCGAGCGGTTCATACCTGGCGATGAACACCGCTTGTTGGTGGTCGGCAACCAAGTCGTGGCTGCCTCACGCGGCGAAACCGCACGCATTATTGGTGACGGTGTGCACACTGTTGAAGAATTGATTGAATTACAAATCAACTCCGACCCACGGCGCGGCGAAGAAGAAGACTTTCCTCTGGACACCATTCGTTTGAGAGACTTGCCCACTGCGGTGCTGGAGTTGCAGCGCCAAGGCTTGAGGGCAGACAGCATTCCCGAGAAAGACCGCGTGGCAGTAGTACAGCGCACCGGCAACATGGGCATAGACGTGACTGATCTTGTTCACCCTGAAGTCGCTGCGGTGGTGGTGCTGGCAGCGCGTGTGGTGGGCTTGGACATCGCCGGCATCGACCTGGTCGCGCAAGACATCAGCAAACCTCTGCTGGCACAAGGCGGGGCTGTTGTTGAGGTGAATGCAGGTCCCGGTTTGCTCATGCACTTAAAACCCGCCATCGGCCAGCCTCGGCCTGTGGGTCAGGCCATCGTGTCGCATTTGTTCGAACCGCAGCAAGCCACACGCATCCCTGTGGTTGGCATCATGGGGCGCACCCAGACCACCGAACTGGCGCATCTGGTCAATTGGTTGATTCATCTCTCAGGGCAACGCACAGGACTTGCGTCAGCACGCGGCTTGTTCATGGACCAGCGTCTGGTGGATCCCAAAGACGCACGTGTGTTTGAAGCCAGCCAACGACTTCTCATCAACCGTGCGCTTGATGCAGCCGTTTTTGAAAACACGCCCTTGCAAGTGTTGGATGAAGGTCTGCCCTATGACCGCTGCCATGTCGGTGTGCTCACCGGCATGCCGGACCATAGCGGCTTGGAAGACCACGACATCCTCACGCCCGAGCAGGTACGCAATGTGGTGCGCACCCAAATTGACCTGGTGTTACCCGAGGGCGCAGCTGTATTGAACGCCGAAGACGAAGCTGTGGTTGAACTGGCAGAGCTATGCGACGGCGAAGTCATTTTTTATGCTGCTGATCAACACAATGCGCATATTCAACAGCACCTCGCCAAACAGGGGCGCGCTGTGTTTTTTTCAAACGGTCAAGTGATGATGTCGCGCGGTACACATGAACAAAGTTTGCTGCAATTGGATTTCCCAGCCATCGCCAAACACCTGAGCGACGGCAAACTCAGCACGCACAATTTGCTCGCGTCGGTAGCGGTGGCCTGGGCCCTGGACATGACACCCGACTTGATTCGCGCCGGCCTGAAAAATTACGGGCAACCGTCTGCGATTGCCAATTTAGATTTAGCAAGGATGAAAGCCTGATGGAAGTCACCCGTATTCGCGCATTGCGCGGTCCCAACCTGTGGACCCGCCATACCGCCATCGAAGCCATGGTGCGATGCGCACCCGGCCTTGAAAGCGACCTCAGCGCCGATCATCAAGCCTTTGAAAAACGACTGCGCCATTTGTTCCCGGGCTTAGGCCGTTTGCAACCCGGTGAACGCGACGCGCACCTTAGCATGGCGCACGCCCTCGAAGCTGTGGCGCTGCATTTACAAATTCAAGCCGGTTGTCCGGTTACTTTCAGCCGCACCACAGCCACGCCCGAAGAAGGTTTGTTTCAAGTGGTGGTGGAGTACACGGTCGAGCAAGTCGGCAAACTCGCCATGCAACTCGGTGAGCAACTCTGTCTGACGGCGTTCGATGCCAAGCAATTTGATGTGGATAAGGCATTGCAAGAATTGCAAGAGTTGGACGAAGACATTCGCCTGGGTCCATCAACAGGCGCCATCGTCGATGCAGCATTAGCCCGCGGCATCCCATATCGTCGACTCACTGACGCTAGCTTGGTGCAATTTGGCTGGGGCAGCAAACAACGTCGCATACAGGCCGCAGAAACGGATGCGAGCAGCGCCATCGCAGAATCGATTGCGCAAGACAAAGAACTCAGCAAAAAAATGCTTCAAGCTGCCGGGGTACCGGTGCCGCTGGGCCGCCCTGTGAAAAGCGCAGAAGACGCTTGGTCAGCAGCACAAGAAATTGGCTTACCAGTGGTAGTCAAACCACGCGATGGCAACCAAGGCAAAGGCGTGGTGGTCAACATCCGTACCCGCGAAGAAGTCATGCTGGCGTACAACAACGCGCTCGAATACCGTGACGACATCATGGTCGAGAGTTTTTTACCAGGCAGCGATTACCGCTTGCTGGTGGTCGGTGACCGCATGGTCGCCGCCGCACGCCGTGAACCGCCGTTGGTGGTGGGTGACGGCACATCTTCCGTGCGTCAACTGGTTGAGAAAGTCAACTCAGACCCGCGCCGTGGCGACGGTCACGCCACATCTCTTACCAAAATCCGTTTCGACGACATCGCGCTCGCACGATTGAAAGAACAAGGCTATGACGCAAACAGCGTGCCGACCAAAGGCTCGCGCGTCGTGCTGCGCAACAACGCAAATTTATCTACTGGGGGAACCGCCACCGATGTCACCGACGACGTACATCCCGAAGTGGCCGCGCGTGCGGTCATGGCCGCGCAAATGGTCGGGCTCGATGTGTGCGGTGTGGACGTGGTCTGTGAATCTGTCATCAAACCATTGGAAGAACAAAATGGCGGTGTCGTTGAGGTGAACGCTGCGCCCGGTTTGCGCATGCATTTGCAACCCTCTTTCGGCAAAGGTCGTGATGTCGGCAGCGCCATCATCGACACCATGTTTGCGGCGGGTCAAGACGGACGCATTCCCGTCATTGCGGTGACAGGCACCAATGGCAAAACCACCACAGTGCGTTTATGTACCCATTTGCTCAAAACCAGCGGGTTGCGCGTGGGCATGACCAATACCGACGGTGTGTACGTCAATGGGCTTCAACTTGACACGGGCGACTGCAGTGGTCCGCGCAGTGCGCGCAGCGTATTGATGCACCCCGATGTGGATGCTGCTGTGCTCGAGACGGCGCGCGGCGGCATGTTGCGCGAGGGACTGGCGTTTGACCGCTGCCAAGTCGCTGTGGTGACCAACATTGGATCGGGTGACCACCTTGGCTTGAACTACATCAGTACGGTTGAAGACTTGGCGGTGCTCAAGCGCGTCATTGTGCAAAACGTGTCACCCCAAGGCATGGCTGTGTTGAATGCCAGCGACCCGATGGTGGCCGCCATGGCCCACAACTGCCCCGGGCAAGTGACCTTCTTTGCCGTTGACCCGCACCACCCTGTATTGGCCACGCACCGCGCCCAAGGCAAGCGCGTGTTGTATGTGCAAGACGGTCACATCATCGCGCAAGAAGGCTCTCAACAAATTCGCATCTCCTTGCAAGAAGTCCCGTTGACGCAAAACGGCGCCATCGGTTTTCAGGTGGAAAACGCCATGGCTTCCATCGGCGCAGCTTGGGCGGTCAATCTGTCATGGGCGTTTATTTGCCAGGGCTTGTCCACTTTTGTCAGTGATACACAGGCGGTTCCTGGACGCTTCAATATGTTCAGCTATAAAGGCGCCACCATCATTGCTGACTACGGTCACAACCCTGATGCCATCAAAGCGCTGGTGCAGGCCGTCACCAACCTGCCCGCCAAGCAACGCAGTGTGGTCATCAGTGGTGCGGGTGACCGGCGTGACGAAGACATACGCGAGCAAACCCGCATCATCGGCGACGCGTTTGAACGCGTGGTGTTGTTCGAAGATGCGTGTCAACGTGGCCGTGCCAACGGCGAAGTGATCGCGCTGTTGCGACAAGGGTTGAAGGACGCCAGCCTGACGCGTGACATCTTAGAGATACAAGGTGAGTTCATCGCGATTGACCATGCGCTTGAACAACTCAACCCCGGTGATTTGTGTTTGATATTGATCGATCAGGTGGAAGAAGCGTTGGCACATATCAACAAGCGGGTGGCAGAGCAGGTTTGATGTGTCATTGTTTTGGGCTATCAAACTTTGCGCGCCCACAGTCACGAACCACCCACTGCTTGGGTGCCCAATCCTGGGCAGATTCATACGAGTATTGACTGACACAAACCAAAGGGCAAATCCCGTACATTGACCCGAACAGGAGAACCATACATGCAACGCAGAAACTTTCTCACCCAAAGCGCCCTTGGCGCGACTGCTGCAACCGCTTTAGCCGCCCCGGCCATCGCTCAATCTGCTCGCCCCGATATCCGCTGGCGCTTGGCCTCGAGCTATCCAAAATCTTTGGACACGATTTACGGTGCGGTCAATATGATGTGCAAACGCGTCGGCGAATTGACAGGGGGACGTTTCAAAATCAGTCTGCATGCTGCCGGTGAATTGGTGCCTGCGTTGCAGGTATTAGACGGCGTGCAAAACGGCACCATCGAAGCCGGTCACAGTGCCAGCTATTTTTATATCGGAAAAGACCCGGCGTTTGGCTTTGGCACTGCCCTACCCTTCGGCATGGGTACACGCGCACAAAACGCATGGATGTATGTCGGCGGCGGCATCGAATTGCTCAACGAGTTTTATGCTAACTACGGCGTTACCGCCATGCCTGTTGGCAACACCGGCGCGCAAATGGCGGGTTGGTACCGCAAGGAAATAAAGACCGCGGCCGACTTCAACGGCTTGAAAATGCGCGTGGGTGGTCTTGCTGGCAAAGTATTGGCCAAACTCGGTGTGGTGGCGCAGCAATTGCCCCCTGGCGACCTATACCAGGCGCTGGAAAAAGGCGTGATCGACGCGGCCGAGTTTGTCGGTCCGGCAGACGACGAACACCTCAGCCTGAACAAAGTGGCGAAATACTATTACTACCCTGGATGGTGGGAAGGCTCAGCAACGCTTTCGTTATTTATCAATCAAAAAGCATTTGATGCATTGCCAGCCGAATACAAAGCGGTGTTGAAAATAGCTGCTGCTGAAGCCAACCAGTGGTCTACCGCCAAGTACGACGCCACCAACCCTGCCGCCTTGCGCCGACTCATCAGCAATGGCGCACAACTCAAACGTTTCTCCCCAGAAATATTGCAGGCCTGTTACAAGGCCAACCAACAATTCATGACCGAGATGATCGACACCAGCCCAGCGTTTAAAAAGATTCATGGGCCTTGGTCTAAGTTCAGAGACGAGTATGTGCTGTGGTCGCAGTTTAGTGAAATGCCGTTTGACAATTTGATGGCGACTGGCAGAAAAGGCTGAACAAGCAGTTACGGTTTACATATCAGAAACGCCAATACCGCTTATCTAAATCCCGTTGACACAATACCTCTTGCGGTTGGTCACTGCGCCAATGCATGGCACCGCAACTGGGTGAATACAACATGCGTATGCCGCGCTGCTTGTACCGATCTACCACCACCGCTGCAGGGTGGCCATAGCGATTGCGGTACCCGTGTTGGAACAAGGCCCAACGTGGTTGCACCGTGTCTATGAAACCTTCGGTGGATGAAGTTTTGCTCCCATGGTGCGGCACCAGCAACACATCGGCCCTGATTGCATCACCCAGGCGTTGCGCCAAGGCATGTTCCTGCAGAGCTTCAATATCCGCAGTCAGCAAAACCGTTTGCCCTTGGGCATGTATGCGCAATACACAACTGCGTGCATTGGGACTGAATGGCTTGTTGTAATCGCTAGCTAACGGGTGAACAAATTCAAATGCCACACCATCCCATTCCCAGCGTTGTCCGGCGCTGCATTGCCGCATGTCAAGCCGTTGCGACAACCAATGGTCTGGTGTGATGGAAGACCAGACCAAGGCCTGTGAATGCTGCGTCTTGAGGCTTAACACGCCACCTGTATGGTCGCTGTCTTGGTGACTCAGCACCAAGGTGTCAAGGCGTTCGTCCATGTGCTGCAACACAGGCAACAACACACGTTGTCCCGCGTCGCTGTCCACGCCAAAACGCGGGCCAGTATCAAACATCAGACTGTGTTGCGCGGTTCGCACCAGCACCGCATTGCCTTGTCCGACATCTGCAAACAACAATTGAACTGCGCCATCTGCGGGCCGCGGCGATTGCCAGAGCAACATGGGCAACCAACATGCCAATGCAACAACCCGTGCGACAAGCTGCCGATAACGAATCCACACCGCAGCACCCATCAGAGCCAATAAACCTAACCACCAAGGGGGAGCGGCGCTGCGCCACACTGCCCACGACAAAGATGACAAGGGTTCCAGCATGGCCATCAGCGCTTGTAAGGCCAAACCACCGACTTGCCACAGCGGTGACCACAGCAGACCGGCAAAGGCCAAAGGCGTGACCACCAGCGTGACCCAAGGAATGGCCAACAGATTGACCCCTATGCCCACCACACTGACCTGTTGAAACAACCATAGGGTGAGTGGTGTCAGTGCCAGTGTCAGCCACCATTGCTCGCGCCACAGTTGTTGCAAATGGCCTTTGATACGCTGCCACATGGAAGGCACACCAAAACTGGTCGCCACCATTACACGAGATTGTTGCGGCATTAAAAACAACACACCCACCGCCACAAAACTTAACCAAAACCCTGGCTGCAACAACGCCCACGGGTCCCACACACCAACCGCTGCTGCTGCCAAAAACCAGCACTCCCACACCGGCCAGCGACAAGCTCGCCACTGCAACAAGCTGACCACCGTCAACATACATACGGTTCGTTGTGCAGGCACGCCCCAACCGCTGAACAATGCATAGGCCCAAGCAAAGCACAAACCACCCCATAAGCCCGCCAGAACCGCCGGATAACGCAAACACCATGAACGACCCAGCAGATCGCTGTGACGCCAAATGACGCTGACCAAACGGCTGGCGATCACCGCCCATAAGGTGATGTGCAAGCCCGAAATACTCATCAAATGGGCAATACCTGTGATCCGAAAAAGCTCCCAGTCTCTGGCAGTGATACTGGACTGATCTCCGACCAGCAATGCAGCCATTTGCCCCGCCCAACGGCTGTCGCTGACTGCACGGTAAATGGCCTCGCGGGTGGACTGTCGCCATTGCTCCACCAAGGCATGCCAAGTGCTTTCCAAGCGCTGCGGTAAGTTTGCCTCGCGTACGTGGCCGCTGGCTTGCAAGCCTTGCGACCACATCCACAATTCGGCATCAAAACCACCCGGGTTGACCAAGCCATGTGGGCGTTTTAGTCGCACGGGCAAGCGCCAGCGTTCTCCGGCCCGCAGTGCGGGCAAAGCCTTGGCTTCGCCAGCAAAGCCGCCGCTATACCAGCCCAGACTGAGCGAATCCGGCAATGCCACCGCAATGCCGTCTTCGTGGCGCGTGGCATGCTCAAGCTTGAACATAAAACGAATGCCATCGGCCCTGGTCTGCGGCATCTCTGCCACCACACCAGTGACCCATAAGTCGACCCCTTCGAGCGCCGGCAGCAACGCTTGCTGTTGAAAATGTACCGCCCGCCAACCCGTGAGGGAAAATGCCATGCAGACAACGCACACCACACGAAGACAGACTTGGCGATTGAGGCAAACCAAGCGGTGACCTGTCAGACGGTGGCTGACCAACCAAGCGCTTGTGCTGACAACACATATCGCTACGTAATGGCCCAATGGCCAAAGTGCAGGTTGAAACAGTTGGAGAAAAGTACCGGCCGACCAAGCAAGTAAGCCAGGGGCGGGACCGCCAAGTGCGCGCAAGCTGATCCTTTCATGCCTGACGGATATTTGCCGTACAGACATCCCACTCTAGCGGTGGGGGTCAGGATTGAGCGCTAGTGCAAATCTGTTTTTTTAAGAGAGAAAGATACGAACCCGGACGAATCGCCGCGTCGCGCGGGCGCCAGTCTGCGGCTTCGTAAAAAGCCACCTCGCGGCCTTTGCCATCCGCCTTGGCGTAAAAGCTCTCAGAGAGCTTGATGAACGAGTCGGTTTTGCAATTGACACGCCAGCGCGCCATGGATGACTGGTATTCCTCGCCATTGGGGGCTTTGACGCCTTTGGCGGTCAATATGGTCATGGTCCAAGCGATACGGCTCACATGAACGGCACGCACAGAAGCCTTGTCCCAAACATAGGTGATGTCATCGTCTTTCATCAATTCAGTCCATTCGGCATGCGCACTGCTCACGGCCATGCCGCTCAGCCAAACAACTGCCACAACGCTGCGAATGAATGAAAGTAATTGCATGCTTGATACATCGACTCGGGCCGAAGAAACTTGAAGCCAGTAACGGTTACTGTTCAGATGCTGCGGACAGGTTTTTGGCCGCCTCTGCTTTGAGCAAAGCCTCTCGCATCTTGTCTGCTCGTGCCAGTTCTTCTAAAGCGCGGTCCACTTTGGCCAATGCCGCGGCTCTGACCCGCTCAGCTCGCGCGAGTTCTGCCTTGGCTTGCTCGTCTTTGAGTTTGTCAGCGCGCGCTTGTGCTACTTTGGCACGTTCGGCTTTCAGTTGTTCTGCCTTGGCTTTTTGTAGCTTGCGTAGTTCTTCCTTGTCCAACACAGCTTTGGCCTGCTCTTGCTTGCTTTTTTCTACACGATCTGGTGCGGCATTGGCAGGCTCATCCTTGGCCGGTTCGGCTTCGCTCATTGCCGGTTGGGCGGGTTCAGCCGACTCATGACCAGCGTCTCCATGACTTTTGGCGGCTGGCAAGGGCGTTGCTTTGATCGGCTCAATGCGATGAACCAGAACCGATGCTGCAGTGGGTTTGGCTGTTTGGGGGGCCGTACTGGCAGGCGCATTAAGTGCAACAGCAGGCGCATGGTCTTTGCTGTCCTCATGGGTATAGTGCGCAGACGGCGGCACAGGGGTTAATGGCGACACGGCAACAGGTGCAGGTGCAGGTGCAGGTGCAGGTGCAGGTGCAGGTGCAGGTGCAGGTGCAGCGGCTTGCGGTAAGGGCACAGCGGGTAAGGAGACTTTTGGGCTGACCGGTGCAGTTTTCAATGACAGGTCTTCCACACTGTTGTCGGCGGTTCTCACCACATTGGCTGGCACGCTGTTGGTGTCTTGAGTTTTGGGCAAAACGCGCAATGGGTAAAACAAATAGCCACGCTCTACCAAATTTGTTTCCAAGGGTCCGGCAATCACACGCCCCTGATCATCAACCTCATTGGCAAGGGCTATGTTTGAGGCAAGCGCTGCCCATACAGCCAAGCACATCGCGTGATGGCGAAAGTGATCTAGAGGTGTTTTCATGGTGTGCATGCCTGTTTGATAAACCATATCGGCGTTCTTAAATCGGATTGTTCAGCCAATACTTGAGCCAAGCAAGTGCAAAATGCGCTAAACACCGCACCGAATGGCATGACAATGCAATGCGCATTCTTTTTGATTCATTTTTAAAGGACTCCCATGGCGATTCACCAACGACTCAAAGAACGAAACATCCAATTGCCCGAGGTCTCTGCACCCGCGGCGGCTTACCTTCCCTTTGTGCAAACAGGAAACTTGGTGTTCGTCAGCGGCCATATTGCCAAACAAAACGGTAAGCCTTGGGTCGGTCAACTCGGTACCAACATGGACACCGCCACCGGCAAGCAAGCCGCTGAAACTGTCGCCATCGATTTACTCGGCACTTTGCAAGCAGCCTGCGGGGGTGACTTGCACAAACTCAAACGCATAGTCAAAGTCATGAGCCTGGTCAATTCCAGCAGCAGTTT
>CAMDSU010000018.1 GCA_945907335.1 Bordetella parapertussis
AATTTGCAATCCGGCTTGGCCTCTGCTGATTACTTCATGGCCTTGCCTGCTGCCGCACAATGCAAGCAGATTTCTCTCAAAGCCAGTTCCAGCATGTTTGAGGGAAAAAAATCTGAGCATTCAGATTTGGACATTGATGGTGCATTTGAATGCGCCCAACCGGCAGCACTGACTGAGTTGCGTATTGCACTGTTTGCCAAGCATCCGCGACTGAAATCTCTAAAGGTAGATATGGTGGGGCCCAAGGGACAAAAATCGCTCACCCTGACCGCCAAAGATTCCGTTTTACGCTTTTGAGCACCCACGCACTTTCACTGTCGCAACTGTCACACGCTTGGCCGGGGCGCCCGGCGTTGTTTGATATCGACCATTTGTCTTTGTCGCAAGGCGAGCATTTGTTTATCCAAGGCCCCAGCGGATGCGGCAAAAGTACCTTGCTGTCTTTGCTTGCTGGGGTTCAAGCCCCGCAAACCGGCGTGTGTGAAGTGCTCGGTTTCAACATGGGAATGCTCGGCCCCATGGAGCGCGACCGCTTGCGTGGAGAGCACATGGGCGTGGTGTTTCAGCAATTCAATTTGTTGCCGTATTTGGATGTGGAAAGCAACGCCTTGATGCCAACACGCTTGTTTGCCAGTCGCGCCAAGGCATCTGCCGCGCAATGGGGCAGTCCTTTGCAGCAAGCCAAAGCCTTGGCCGATACCTTGCACCTGCCGCCTCATGTGTGGCACCAACCGGTTCATCAGTTGTCGGTGGGGCAGCAGCAACGCGTGGCGGCGGTCCGCGCATTGATGGGTGCACCGCGCTTGTTGATCGCCGACGAACCCACCTCTGCGTTGGACGACGACAACCAATTGGAATTCATCG
Organism: Bordetella parapertussis; assembly: GCA_945907335.1. GTDB lineage: Bacteria > Pseudomonadota > Gammaproteobacteria > Burkholderiales > Burkholderiaceae_C > Limnohabitans. The sequence goes on from CAMDSU010000018.1 coordinate 865, forward strand.
ATTTATTGCTCGCTACCGCGCAACAGCAAAACGCCAGCGTGGTGATGGTCAGCCACAACGCCCGACTGGCCTCAAGGTTTCATCAGGTATTCAAAATGCAAGCCGGTGGTTTCGCATGAGGCTGTGGCTGTCTTTGGCATGGCGTAGCGCACTGTCGCGTCGTTTTGCATTGTTGCTGGTCATGTTGTCGGTCAGCGTGTCGGTGTTGATATTGCTGGGCGTCCAGCAGTTGCGCGAAGACGCCAGGCGCAGTTTTTCCAATGCATTGAGCGGTGTGGATTTGATTGTCGGGCCGCGCGGCAGCGCCACCGAGTTGATGCTCTACAGCGTGTTTCAAATTGGGCGTCCTTCCCGCAACATGGGCTTTGCCGGGTTTGAAGACATACAGCGTTTGCCCCAGGTTCGCTGGGCGGTACCCATACAACTGGGCGACACTTACCAAGGGCATCCGGTGTTGGGCACCACCGCCACGTTGTTCAAGGAATTCAAAAGCCAGGGCAGGGGACTCGAATGGGCGCAAGGTCATGCCTTTGGCAATCCGGCCGAGCGTCCCCAAGCCATGTCGGAATTGGTATTGGGTGCTGAGGTGGCCAGGCGGTTCGGTCACCAAGTGGGCGACAAACTGGTGCTCACCCATGGTGCCGGCGGCGGCCCTGAAGACACTGACCATGACGACCATCCGTTAACGGTTGTCGGGATACTCAAAGCAACAGGCGCCCCGATTGACCGAAGTGTATTGATCAATCTGGAAGGTTTTGAAGCCATGCACCAAGGATGGGGCATGGGTATTTCACCCAAGTCGCTGAAGTCTGCCGCCGCTGCCTTGCCACAGGCACAAAACGTCAGTGAATTACAGCCCGTCAGCTTATCCGCTGTATGGGTGGGCTTGCACAACCGTGCTGAAGTTTTTTCTGTGCGCAGAAAAATTGAAAGCATGAACCGCGACCCATTGATGGCGGTCTTGCCCGGCGTGGCGCTTGACGAACTTTGGCAAGTGGTCAAAGTGGTGGAAAACAGTTTGGTGTTGATCGGCTTCATGGTGGCTGTCAGCGCCATGCTGAGCGTGGCTGCGGTGTTGCTCGTGGCCATGAGCGGTCGGCGCAAAGAGTTGGCCATTTTGCGAGCCATGGGCGCAGCACCACGTGCTTTGTTGGGTTTTGTGCTGCTAGAGTCTGTACTGGTCTGCTTGGTCGGTATAGTTTGCGGCTACATCGTTTGCCAAGGTTTGATGTGGATCGCTCAGGACATGCTCAGAACCGGTTTTGGGGTGATGGTGCAACCCGGTTTGCCCTCTGCTGACAGCCTCATCAGTTTGAGTGCTTTGTTTCTTGTGTCGGTGCTGGCGAGTTTGTTGCCAGCATGGCGTGCGTATCGTTTGTCATTGATGGATGGACTGCATCCGCCATCCGTTTGAATGGGGAGTCGCCATGAAGGCCAGTGTTGAACTTATGAAGCGCCGTGAATTTGCTTTTTTCTTGGGGTCGCTGGCGCTGTCTTGGCCAGTCCTTGCGGAAACCGAGGGCTATAAAACCATTGATTGGAATGATTTGATGCCTGACCCTTGGGTCAAGGAAATGACCAAGGAAATGGCCGCCATCAGCAAGTTGTCCTATTTGCAAGATACCAGCGACGAGGCCAATAAAGCCATGAACGCGATCCGAAAAAAGCTGGACGAAGCGCCCATCGTGAAATCACAGATCAACAAAAAAGTGCGGCTTCCCGGTTATGCCGTGCCCTTAGACGCTGATCGGTCAGACAAGCGCGAGTTTTTGTTGGTCCCTTATTTTGGTGCCTGCATACACACCCCGCCGCCGCCTGCCAACCAAATTGTGTTGGTGCGCCCGACAGCACAAAGCAAAATTAAAAAAATGCCAGAGTCAATGGACGTGTTGTGGGTGGAGGGCGAACTCAAAGAAGGCCGCGTCAGCACCTCTCAAGGGGTCAGTGGATATTTGCTCGAAGCGATCAGCATTGCTCCCTATGAAACCAAGCCGGCCAAGCGCTGACTTACAATGTCAATTGGCCTAAGCTGATAAGGGGTTAACATTCGTTGCAATTTTTTGCGGGAATGCGCCTGTTGAAGGCCGGTTTGCCGGGCAACCAATGGCATCCCATTTCTGAAATTCTTGAATGAAAGACGCACATGGCAACCAATATGGATCAATCCAATAACCTCGTGATCGGTAACGGCGTTACTTTCAAGGGTACTTTGAATGTCCCCAAGAAAGCGACCATCTACGGTACTGTTGACGGCGAACTGACTGCTGAGGAAATTTTTATTGGTCAATCCGGAAAAATCACGGGCAAAGTGACTGCTCGCAGCATTGAAGTTGAAGGCGAATTGCATCAAGTGATCCATTGCCGTGACCATTTGCATATTCGTGCAACTGGCAAGGTGTCGGGTAAATTGGAATATTCACAAATCCAGATCGAGCGTGGCGGTGAGTTCCGCGGTGAAATGCAGCAAGTGGGCGCAGCCCCGGTTTATCCCTCCGGCAGTGCGCCAAGTACTGCCAAACCAGGTACAGCGACTCCGACAACACCTTCCGGTACTGCTGGCACACCGTCATCTGGCAATAAAGACGCATCTACCTGAAAGTGTTTTCGCACGGGCCTTCCGGTGATGCTTTCATACACAGACAGCTGAACCCGAAGGTCTCTACTTCTCTCTTTTCAATACCCCGAATTGCGGTTTTTCGCACTGAGTTGGAAGGTATGTAGAGCCTAGGCTCAAACGCTTGTAAGCGCTTTCTGCCATCTTTGAATTCAAAATTTGCGCCCACACAAAAAACCGGGCCGCTGTTTTGGTTGCTGACCTCAAATAACATCAAGCTGGCGTCGTCGCTGGACCATCCCGAACGAATAACCAGTTGCCGAAGTTCTGTCGGAGTTAATTCAGTTTGACGAAGCGTTGGCTGCTTGGAAAACCAAGCCATGGCGAACAGGGGAACACAAACACTGATACCCGTTGCACACACTAAATATTTGGCAAAGCCGCTGGTAGTTCTATACATCATTGCCGCAAATTTTACGAGCTGTACGCTAGAGCAGCGGCAAGATATCCCTTAAGTTAGCACCACTGTGACTGGGGCGTGGCCCCAATGTTTCAAAGGGCAGACCTTGTCGGTTGACCCAAAAACTTTTAAAACCAAACCAAGTCGCGCCCAATGCATCCCAGCTGTTGCTCGATACAAAAAGCACCTCACGAATATCGGTCGGGTAGTGGTGGGCAACCAAGCCATAGCTTTGCGGTGAGGTTTTGAATTGCCTGACTTCATCTACCGACAATACTTTGTCTATCAAGCCCGACATACCCGCGCTGCTGACCGCTGAATTGAGCATGTCGGGGCTGCCGTTTGAGAGGATGGCGCATCGCATACCTGCTTTTTTCAGCGATTGCAGCACTTCTAAATTTTCTTCAAACGGTTGGAGCTGAGAATACTGGTCCATCAGCTGTTTTTGTTTGGCGGGCGTCAACTCAAGTTGCAGGCGCTGACAGCTGTATTGCAGAGCCAATCTTGTGATATCCCAAAATGATTGGTAATGGCGACTTCCCATCGGATTGAGTGGATCGCTCAAGGAAATCAGACGGCTGTATTCAATTTGTTTGTCACGCCAAAGAATAGACAAGGCAGCCCCTTGGCCGGGAAATAGCGACTCGGCCATAGCGCCCACAGAATACACATCAAAAAGCGTCCCGTAGGCATCAAACACCACCAGTCGAATCATGGCTGCTCCAAAAATGAAATCATGCGCGCTTAAAGTTTGTAAACCGTTGCGAAGTCACGCGTTTGTAGGCCCCATCGTATACTCAAATCATGAAAATACTTGTACTCAATGGCCCCAATTTGAACTTGCTGGGCACCCGCGAACCCGAGTTGTACGGGTCCAGTACGCTTGATGATGTTCATGCGTTGTGCATACAAACTGCTCGGGCACTGGGGTTTGAGGCAGACTGCTTTCAGAGCAACCATGAAGGCGAGTTGATCGACAAAATCCACGCATACGGCAAGTTGCACAAAGAAGGTGTGGCACTTGGTGCTGTGTTCAACCCTGGGGCGCTGACCCATACTTCTGTGGCTTTGCATGATGCCATCAAGGGCTGCGGATTGCCTGTGATTGAAGTCCATATTTCAAACATTCACGCTCGGGAAAGTTTCCGACACCAGTCCTTTGTCTCTCCCGTCGCGCGAGGCACTGTGATGGGCTTAGGTATCCATGGTTATGAATTGGCCATCCGCGGCCTCGTGGCGGTCTCACCATGAACCTGCCTGTTTTATGTGTGTTGATCGCTGGTGTGCTGCCACTTCTCAGCACTGCCATCGCCAAATGGGGGTTTCGTGAATTCGACAACCACAACCCGCGCGAATGGTTATCTCGCCAAACCGGTTTTCGCGCCCGCGCAAATGCAGCACAGCACAATGCATTTGAAGCATTTCCCTTTTTCGCTGTCGCGGTTATTCTCGGGCTGGGGTTGTCCTTAGATGAAACTGTATTGAACCGTTATTGCCTCATATTCGTGGCGGCACGTGTCCTGTATTTGGTAGCTTATTTAATGGACTGGGCCAGCATCAGGACCTTGTGTTGGGTGGTGGCTTATGCCAGTTGCCTGGCCATTTATGTGCATTTGTTGGTTTAGCGACCAAGCCTGTCTCTTATTCTTTGATGACTTTGCAGGGGCCTTTGATATTTCTTTTTTCTTTCATTTGCTCGCAGCGTTCCATCGCCTTGCGCTCGGCCACTGCTGACATCTTGACGTAAATAGAGCAAGTGAAGATCATTTTTTCTTGGTCCATGCTGCTGTCATAACTGGTCACACAGCGGCCTATCTCGCCCAGATTGGGTTTTTCATGTCGGTACGCCTCTTGCAGTGCGCCAGGTAAATCATGCAAATGCACAGAAGGGTAGACGTAGGGCTCAGCAATTGATGTGGTGCTCAGCGCACACAGTGACGCATAAAAAATGAGGAGTAAAAATTTTTTCATGCGGTCAATCTTAAGCTACCCCACATGTCATCCGACTGACAGTGCCCCGCGTTGTTTTGTTGTTGCTCAGTAATTTCCAATCGCTAATCCCAAGGAGACTGTATGAAACGATTCACGCCTCTTGTTTTTTTGGTAGTTTTTGTTTCTTTTATGTCAGGAGCTTGGGCGGACAAGCCGCGTTGGCAACACCGTGACCGCACCGTGATCAAACTGGAAACGCATGGTGGTGGCTACAGGCAGGGGCATGGCGGTGGGTTTAGGCATGGGCATAGCGGCTATCGGAATGGACACGGTGGGCCGGGATGGTCACCCTTGGCAACCGTCGCCATTTTGGGCTCAGCGGTTTATTGGGCCAATACTTATTCGCAGCCATCGGTCACTACGGTTGTCGTGACACCTTCCGTTGTTTACAGCCCACCAAGGGTGGCTTATTTTTGTCAAACCAGCCAGCAGTATTACCCAGTCGTTCCAGTGTGTCAGGTGCCTTGGCAAATGGTGAGCTACTGAAATTCACAAAGACACGATGGATTTTTCACCTTGGCGTTGCGAATGACGCAGGGTTCCACCGAGCTTCTCCACTTCAACACTGGCACGCTTGCCTGCATATACTTTTTGTTTCAACCAGTTGATTTCCTCTTCCAACACTTTTTCAGAGGACAAACTTCGGTACCAGGTTTTTCTGTCGCCGTCCCAACGGTAGCCACGTGCTTTCAACAAATCTTTTGTATCGAAAGGTGAGCCTAGGGCAGACAAGCGCACTTGCGGTTGGTTAAGTGTTTCAAGCAAATGCAACAGCACGGGTTGTTGACTTTGAGGCAGCACCATATTGAGCAATTCCAGCAGTGCCCAGCAGTCCATTTCTGCCCGGTGCGCATCATAAAAATAGCCCTGCGTTTGCAGCAAATATTCCAATTTGGCTGAGCCCAGACCTTCAGCTTTCCAGTCAATGTCTTTGATGCTGCATGCCCAATGCTTGTTTTCAAATGCGGGCCAGCGTTGCTCGACAAACGGGCGATCAAACGGCGCGTTGTGTGCGATCACCACCGAGGCCTCAGCCAACATGGATTGCACTTCATGGTCGTTGATGCGTTTGCCGCGCACCATGTCATCGGTGATATGGTGAACTGCAGTGGTTTCCGGCGGAATAGGAACACCTGGGTCTTCGAGTTCATCAAATATTTTCAACACGCGGTGCAGTTGCCCAGTTTCCGGATCGAACTCAAACAAAATCATGCCCAACTCAATCACTTTGCACAGCGAGGTGTTGAGCCCTGTGGTTTCAGTGTCAAGCACAATGCCTTTGAGCAGTCGCCGACCGTCTGGTGAATCAGCAAACACTTGCTTGGGTTGCAGCCTGCGAAGTATGCGGTAATCAGGGTGCAAGGCCAATGACAAAGCCATGTCGGCGGCCTGACTGTCGTCGGGAATGTTGGGATTCATAGATTGGGCTGCGTGAAAACTTCAGATAGTCAGCAACAAAGTGTAAGCGCTGGGCAGATTTGGTTTGGCCAACGCTGTGGTTCGTGGCTTGCTCGCCCATGGGAACCACGACCGTTTTACTCAGGCCATCAAGCACCAGTTCCTGGACCCATGCGCTTCATGGCCGAGGCGCACGCAGGCACCAAAGCCGGTCCGGCATAAATCAAACCGGTGTACATCTGAACCAGATTGGCACCGGCTTGGATTTTTTCCACCGCATCCTCTGGTTGCATCACACCGCCCACGCCAATGATCGGAAATTGCGGCCCCAGTTGCTGCCTGACATAACGGATCACCCGGTTACTGGCTTGGCGCACCGGTGCACCAGACAAGCCCCCGGTTTCGTTGGCGTGTTCCATGCCTTGAACCGCATCGCGAGACAAGGTGGTGTTGGTGGCAATCAAACCCCAAGCATTGTCGGCAGAGGCGCCGTTTTGCATGCAGCATTGGCGCAAGGTGTTGCACAATTGCTCCAGCTGGAAATCTTCTAGATCGGGTGCGATTTTGATGAAGACCGGCACATGGCGTTGGTGCTTGAGCGCAAGTGTTTGTCGCTGGGTTTGCAACATGTCTAGCAATTGCACAAAGGCTTGATCGGTTTGCAGTTGCCGCAAATCTTGGGTGTTAGGGCTTGAGATATTGACCGTGATGTAGTCTGCGTGTGGGTACACCGCCTCCAAGCACAAGCGGTAATCTTTGTTTGCGTCGGCGATGGGTGTGGCGGCATTTTTGCCAATGTTCAAACCCAACAACATGGGTGAGTTGGCGGATTGCCTGAACCGTGCCTGTGCGACATGCGACAGAAAACTGTCTAACCCACCATTGTTAAATCCCAGTCGGTTGATCAAGGCATGGGCTTTGGGTAAGCGAAACATGCGCGGCTTGGGATTGCCCGGTTGCGCCACAGGCGTGACGGTTCCCACTTCGACAAATCCAAAGCCCATGTGTTGCCACGCATCAATGCAACGGGCGTTTTTGTCCAAGCCTGCCGCCAAGCCAATCCGGTTGGGAAACGTCAGCCCGCAAAGTTGCACAGGATCGCTGATTTTTTCTTGCGCATAGGCATGCCGAAGCGGGGTGTGTTGGGTGGCGGCCAGCCATTGCAAGGTATGGTCATGCACCACTTCTGGGTCGGCGGCAAACAACAAGGGGCGAAGCAATGAGTAGGGCAACACTGACATGGATAATCCGGCAAAGATGAATAAGGAATTGTCACCGATGAACCAGACTGGCCAAACGCAGGATGAATTGAAAATGCTGGTGGCGCAAGCTGCGCTGAACTACGTGGTGCCTGGTGAATATTTGGGTGTGGGAACCGGCTCTACCGTTAATCTGTTCATCGATGCCTTGGCTGCCAGCGGCATTGCCATCAAAGCAGCGGTGTCGAGTTCAGTGGCCTCTACCCAAAGAATGCAGTCATTGGGACTGCCCGTCGTGGACCTGACTCAAGTCGAGCGTATGGCTGTTTATATCGATGGCGCTGATGAAATTGACGCCAAGGGATGCATGGTCAAAGGAGGTGGCGCTGCTTTGACCCGCGAAAAAATAGTGGCGGCGCAGGCTGATCGTTTTGTGTGCATTGCCGATGCATCCAAGCGGGTGCAAGTGTTGGGTACATTTCCACTTCCCGTAGAAATTATTCCCATGGCCGCACCTGAATTGATGCGGCAATTCGCACTATTGGGTGGCCACGCCAAATTGCGCATGGCCGACGGCCAAGCTTTTGTCACTGACAACGGCCAGCATTTGTTGGATGTGGTGGGCTTGCGTATCAACGACCCGCTGGGTTTTGAAAACACAGTCAGCCAATGGCCTGGCGTGGTAACGGTAGGTGTGTTTGCGCACCAAAGAGCGCATGTGTGTTTGCTGGGCACTGCACAAGGTGTGCAAACCTTGGTCTACGACTGATGCGCCATGCCTTGGTGCCGCAGCAATGCATCTAAGCTGGGCTCGCGGCCACGAAATGCTTTGAATGATGCCATGGCGGGACGACTGCCGCCTGCTTCCAAAATCGCACGTCTATAGCGTCTGCCCGTTTCGACGCTGTGTTGGCCGTCTGCTGTGCTGGTTTCCTCAAATGCAGCATAGGCATCCGCACTCAATACCTCGGCCCATTTGTAGCTGTAGTAACCCGCAGCGTAACCACCTGCAAATATGTGGCTGAACGAATGGGGCATTCGGTTGAACGCGGGCGGGTGCATGACCGCGACTTCTTCGCGCACTTGCTGCAACACATCCAATACCCGAATGTCTTGGGCCGGTAAGGTGTGCAAATACATGTCCAACAGAGAAAACTCTATTTGACGCAAGGTTTGCAAGCCACTTTGGAAATTTTTGGCGGCCAGCATCTTGTCAAACAACGCGCGTGGCAGTGGTTCGCCGGTGTCCACATGCGCAGTCATGTGTTTGAGGACAGACCATTCCCAACAAAAGTTTTCCATGAACTGGCTCGGCAATTCGACCGCATCCCATTCCACCCCGCTGATGCCAGAGACATCGCGCTCATTGACTTGGGTGAGCATGTGGTGCAGGCCATGGCCGCATTCATGAAACAAGGTGATCACATCGTCATGCGTGAGCAAAGGCGGTTGTCCGTTGATTGCTTCTGCAAAGTTGCAGACCAAATGCGCCACAGGTGTTTGCAAATGCCCGGTGTCAGGGCGTAACCAACGTGCGCGTACGTCGTCCATCCAAGCGCCACCGCGTTTGCCTTGTCTGGCGCCCGGGTCTAAATAAAACTGGCCGACCAACTGCCCTTGACGTTCTATCCGGTAAAACAAAACGCCGGGGTGCCAGACGGGGGCACTGTCTTGTCGGATGGCCACTTCGAACAATGTTTCAACAATTTTGAACAAGCCTTCAAGCACTTTGGGCGCGGTGAAATACGCTTTGACCTCTAGATCGCTAAAGGCATAGCGCGCTTGCTTGAGTTTTTCTCCAACAAAGGTCCAGTCCCATGCTTGGGGGTTGGGTAGGTGCAAATGTTCGGCGGCAAATTGGCGCATCTCTGCCAGATCATTGACGGCATATGGCTTGGCGAGTATCGCCAAGTCGCGCAAAAAACCCACCACATGCTCGGGCGACTCGGCCATTTTGCTGGCCAAAGAAACCTGGGCATGGTTGTCATACCCCAGCAGTCGGGCTTCTTCTTGTCGGAGTTGCAGTATTTCAATCAGCAAGGCGCTGTTGTCGAATTGCGCATGCTCGGACACATCAGACGCACGGGTGGCATACGCGCGGTACATTTTTTCGCGAACAGTGCTGCTGTGTGCATATTGCATGACCGGCAAATAACAAGGCATCTTCAGGGTCAACTTATAGCCGGATTGACCATCGGCCTTGGCCAGTGCATGTGCCGATTCCAGCACATCATCCGGAATACCAGCGGTGTCATCTTTTGCGATGGTCAAGGACCATGCGTCAGTGGCATCCAGCACATGCTCACTGAACAGTTGGCTGATTTCAGCCTGCCGTTCTTGTATCGCTGCAAAGCGCTCTTTGGCGTCACCGCTGAGTTCCGCTCCAGACAACACAAAGTTACGCAGCGCCAAGGTTCTGGCGTGGCTTTGTTCCGGATTCAAGCTGTCTGCGCGAATGGCTTTGTATTTGGCGTACAGCGCTTCATTGGCACCTAATCGTGTCCAAAATTCGGTGACTTTGGGCAGTTGCGCGTTGTAGGCTGCACGAAGTTCTGGGGTGTCAGCCACAGATTGCAAATGGCTGACGGCACCCCAAGCACGCCCCAGCTGTTCGGTGGCAGTGTCCAGCACATGTGAAATACGAACCCAGTCAGCTGGAAAGCCGTCTTGTGTCACTTCATGCAGAGCAGCATCTGCTTGTTGCAGCAATTGCGCGATGGCCGGTTCAACGTCAGCAGGGGTGATGCGGTCAAACAGAGGAAGTGAAGAGAAGTCGAGCAGTGGGTTTGTCATGCGGTCAGGAAGAAGCGTGGTGTTCTGCAGAAGCCAAAGTGTTGACCAGCAGCATGGTGATGGTCATGGGGCCGACGCCACCCGGCACAGGGGTGATATGGGATGCGACTTGTTTGACGCCCTCGTAGTCCACATCGCCACACAACTTGCCCGCGTCATCTCGGTTCATGCCGACATCGATCACCACCGCACCGGGTTTGACCATGTCTGCCGTGACTACGTTGCGCTTGCCGACTGCAGCGACGATGACATCGGCTTGCAGCGTATGTGCTTTTAGATCGGGAGTGGCGCTGTGGCAAATGGTGACGGTGGCGTGTTCTTGGAGCAGCATCAGCGCCATGGGCTTACCCACAATATTGCTGCGACCAATAACCACGGCATGCTTGCCTTTGAGCGAATAGCCAATGTGCTCAAGCATCTTCATGCAACCATGAGGTGTGCAAGGCCAGTAGCCCGGCAAACCGGTCATGAGTGCGCCGGCGCTGGCAACATGGAAACCATCCACATCTTTTTCTGGGGCAATGGCTTCGATGACTTTTTGCGCATTGATGTGGGCAGGCAAAGGCAACTGCACCAGAATGCCGTGAATGCTGTTGTCATGGTTCAGCGCATGCACCCGGGCTAGCAATTCAGCCTCTGTCATGGAAGCATCGTGTTTTTCTAGCAATGAGTGGATGCCAGTTTGCTCGCAAGCTTTGACTTTGTTGCGCACATAGACCTGGCTGGCTGGGTTGTCACCTACAAGAATGACCGCAAGACCTGCAGTGACTCCACGTGTTTGAAGGGATTTGACTTTGTCGCTGACTTGTTGACGTAAAAGAGCGGAGAGGGCATTGCCGTCGATGATGGAAGCAGTCATGTTTCAGGCCTTGGTGGAGTTGGGTCCCAGGGCGATTTTGAGCAAATCTGCCACGGTGTTGGCGTTGAGTTTTTCCATGATGTTGGCGCGGTGCGCTTCCACCGTTTTAATGCTGATGCCCAGGTCATCTGCGATTTGTTTGTTCAAGCGACCTGCAACGATACGCTCGAGCACTTGCGATTCACGCGCAGTCAGTTTCCCCATCAGCGCGTCTCTGTTGGCGGCGTGCTGGTAATCCGCAAAGGCTTCGCGGGCTTGGTCAAGCATGCGTTCAACCACGCTCAGCAATTCTTCTTCTTTAAAGGGTTTGGGGATGAAGTCCATCGCGCCCTTTTTCATGGTGGTGACCGCCATGGGCACATCGCCGTGACCGGTGATGAATACGATGGGCAGAGGCGATTTGCGCTCGATCAGACGGTCTTGCAATTCAAGCCCAGAAATACCCGGCATGCGGATGTCCACCAGCAGACATGCGACTTCGCGCGGGTCATACCGGCTGAGAAATGATTCGGCAGAATCAAAGCAGCGCACCCTGTAGTCTTTGCCCTCGAGCAACCATTGCAATGAGTCACGCACAGCTTCGTCGTCATCCACCACGTAGATGTTGCCTTTTTTGGGAATCAAGCTCATCAGTTACTCCAAATGCTATAAAAAAATATGAATATCAAGCAGTGATCGTGGGGGAGTTGGCGGGCAGCCAGAACGAAAAACGACAACCAACAATAACTGATCCATTGTAAATGTTCTCGGCATGCATTCGCCCTTGGTGCGACTCGATGATGGTGCGGCATAAATTCAAGCCGATGCCCATGCCTTCGCTCTTGGTGGTGTAGAAAGCCTCAAATACTCTGGCCATCACTTCGGCGGGTATGCCCTCACCGCTGTCGGTCACAGAAAATAACACCACTTCTTGTTGTTCGATGACTTTGGGGACGATTTGTAATTCCACATGTCGCTCATTCACGGGGCGATTGGCATGCTCAATGGCCTCTGCAGCGTTTTTGAGCAAATTGATCAGCACTTGCTCAATCAAGATGGGATCGACCAGAATTTTGTTGATACGGTCAGACACGTACAAACTGAGCCGCACTTGACGGCGGCGCAATTCAATATCAGCCAATTCCACCGCCTCGGTCACCATCGGGGCAATCAATGTCAATATGCGGTTGGTTTCACTGCGTCTGACAAAACTGCGAATACGTTGAATGATTTGGCCTGCGCGTTGCGCTTGGTGCGAGGTTTTTTCCAAGGCCTTGAGCAACTCTTCTTCGCTGATTTGTTTGCCCTGCAAGCGAGTCAACATGCCGTTGCAGTAATTGGAAATAGCGGTCAGGGGTTGATTGAGCTCGTGGGCAACGCTGGACGCCATTTCACCCATGGTGATCAAGCGACTGGCCGATTGGGCACGTTCAGCTTGAAGTGCGGATTGCTCTTCTGCAGTTCTGCGGGCGGTGATGTCCGTGGAAATCACCATTTGCGCCAGACGCCCGTCTACCCAGTTCAAATATCGAGAACGAACTTCAAGCCATTTGTTCAATCCCGACAGATAAATTTCAGAGTTCTCGGTTTTCGCCTGCGTCAAGGTCACGCCGGGCATGCCAGCCAAATCGTCCACAGACTCGTCCCGGCTGGACCTGTCTGCCCCGACCAAGCCCGCTTGAGTGACCAAATTCAAATGGCCTTCGCTTTGGCTGCCAAACCACTGGCGATAAAGCTTGTTGGCAAATAAAAGCTCTGTGCTGCCCAGTGGCGTCACAGAAACCGATGCGTCCAAAGCTTCCAACACCGTGGTGAACCGCTCGTAGGACGCAGACAATTGTTCGCGGATACGGTTAGGTTCGGTGATGTCTGTCATCGATGTCATCCAACCGGTTTGTTGTCCGTAGGCATCGATCAGCGGGGAGACATAAAGGCGGGCATCAAAAAAAGTACCGTTCTTGCGTTTGACTTTGATTTGAAAACCGCTGAGTGTGGTGCGGCCACTGAGTTGGTCCTCTAGTTTGGACTGCATCATTTGATGGTTTTCTTCTGGCCAATAGGGAAACGGCGAGCGCAAACCCACCAATTCTTTGTCGGTCCACCCAGTCATTTGACAAAAAGCGGCGTTCACATAGGTGATGCGTCCGTTCATGTCCATCGCCCGCATGCCGGTCAGGATGGAGTTCTCCATCGCACGGCGAAAATTGGTTTCAGCCACTAAGGCTTCTTGCGCTTGCAGCCGGCGGCGGGTGTGTCGCCACGTGCCAATCAACATCCACGTGGTCATGCCACTGAGCAGCAGCACCAACCAAAACAAACCGCTGCCAATCAGAACTTGCGAAGTCCGATAGGCTTGGGCGCGCAATTGCAAACTGTTGCCGACGGTGGAGACCGGTAGGCTGTATTCGTAGGCTTTGCTCTCCCAAGGCGCATAGTCGAAAACACCGCTGCGCGGCTTGATGCTTTGACCTGCGAGTAAATTATTTTCTGCGTCAACCAAGGCCATCGCGTGTCTTGCCGTCACTTCAGTGGGAACCGCAAACCTCAGCAAATTTTCAAGGTTGTAATCAACCAAGACGATACCTTTAAAGTTTTCATTGCTGAAAATAGGAATGTGCAGCTGCATATGCGGTTCTTGCATACCCGAACCGTCGTCTAGCTTGTACATGATCGGTGGCGAATAAATGGAGCGACGAAGTTCCTTGGAGATCAAAAAAGATTCACTGGTTTGTGGGTCGTCCAATAAATCGTTGTTGCGTTGAAACGGTTGCCATTGGGCAGACCCTGATGCGTAACTTGAACGTGTGTGTCGAAACTGATCGATCCAGCTGATGCTGGCGAGTTCCGGGTATTGCTTGACCAAGTCCATGGCGAACGAGGCAAATTCAAGGCCGGTGTACTTATCGTTACCCACTTCCCGCGCCAGACGCAGCATCTGTTCTTGTTGCTCCAACAAATGCAGGCGCATTTTTTGGTTGGCATATTCAAGGTCGCGTTGCACGCTTTCTTGTTCGCGTTCTCGTTCTTCAATGCGCAGATAGCCAACGCTGCTGACGATGGTTAACAAAAATATACCTACCGCCGCCACAGGCGCAATCATGGCCACCCGGTCTTGTCTGCTCGGGCTGAGTCGCTTCCACCAAGTTACCCAACGCGAGGTCACTGGCTTGAGAAATTTGGTGTTGATCACGGCCAGAGTTTAGGTCAAGCCGTCAGTAGGGGTAATTTAATTTCACTATATGAAAATCAATGGCGCTATTTGAAATTATGTCAAAATGCGACCATCCCGTCAGTGTTCAAGACTAGGCCAAATCAAGGAGACCAACATGTCTGCATTGCCCGACAGTTTGCACACGTTTGCATCGAACGACAGCGACTCCCAAGAAACACGCGAATGGATGGATGCACTGTCTGCAGTCATCGCGACCGAAGGCCCAGAGCGGGCCCATTTTTTATTAGAGCAATTGCTCGAACACGCCAGAGAAAACAGCATAGACATGCCGTTCTCGGCCAACACAGGTTATGTCAACACGCTCGAACCTGACCAAGAAGAGCGCTGTCCGGGCAATATTGAAATAGAAGAACGCTTACGCGCTTACATGCGCTGGAACGCCATGGCCATGGTGGTCAAAGCGAACCGCCACAACCCGGCTGATGGCGGTGACCTTGGCGGCCACATAGGATCATTTGCTTCGCTGGCCCACATGTTCGGCGCCGGGTTCAACCATTTCTGGCATGCCGAAAACGAAAACCACGGCGGCGACTTGCTTTACATACAAGGACACGTGTCTCCAGGCGTGTATGCGCGTGCGTATTTGGAAGGCCGTTTGACCGAAGAGCAGTTGCTGAATTTCCGCCAGGAAGTGGACGGTAAAGGTTTGTCCAGCTACCCGCATCCTAAATTGATGCCTGAGTTTTGGCAGTTCCCCACGGTGTCCATGGGCCTAGGCCCTTTGATGGCGATTTACCAAGCGCGATTCTTAAAGTACTTGCATGCGCGTGGCATTGCCAACACCGAAAACCGCAAGGTCTGGGTGTTTTGCGGCGATGGCGAAATGGACGAGGTCGAATCGCTGGGAGCCATCGGTCTGGCGGCGCGTGAAAAACTCGACAACCTGATTTTTGTCATCAACTGCAATTTGCAGCGCCTTGACGGCCCGGTGCGCGGCAACGGCAAGATCATTCAAGAGCTGGAAAGCGAATTCAGAGGTGCGGGCTGGAATGTCCTGAAACTGATTTGGGGCAGCAACTGGGACTCGCTGATTGCACGCGACAAAGACGGCGCGCTGCGTCGCATCATGATGGAAACCGTGGACGGTGACTATCAGGCCTTTAAGGCGAATGACGGCGCTTATGTGCGCAAACATTTCTTCGGCCGCGACCCGCGCACTTTAGAGATGGTCGCCAAGTTGAGCGATGACGACATCTGGAATTTGCGCCGAGGCGGCCACGACCCGCAAAAGGTCTATGCGGCCTATGCGGCTGCGGTGAAGCACAAAGGCCAGCCAACAGTGTTGTTGATCAAAACCGTGAAAGGCTTTGGCATGGGAACATCCGGTGAAGGCAAGAACACAGTACACCAAACCAAAAAGCTGACTGACGAAGACATCAAAGCATTTCGCGACCGTTTTAATATTCCGATTCCTGACAGCGAATTGTCCAAACTGCCGTTTTACAAACCGGCGGATGACACGCCGGAAATGCGTTATTTGCACGAGCGTCGCCAAGCACTCGGGGGTTATCTGCCGCATCGCCGCACTAAAGCTGACGAGCATTTCACTGTGCCCAGCTTAGAGGTGTTCAAACCCATCACAGAAGCCACGGCAGAAGGCCGCGAGATTTCCACCACGCAAGCCTATGTGCGTTTTCTGACGCAACTGCTGCGCGATCAGGCCCTGGGTAAACGCGTGGTGCCTATATTGGTTGATGAGGCGCGTACCTTTGGCATGGAAGGCTTGTTTCGCCAGATCGGCATTTACAACCCCGACGGTCAGTTGTACACACCGGTCGACAAAGACCAGGTGATGTTTTACAAAGAAGACAAGGCCGGACAAATATTGCAAGAGGGTATCAACGAAGCCGGTGGCATGAGCAGTTGGATCGCTGCAGCCACGTCGTATTCGACAAATAACCGCATCATGATTCCGTTCTATGTGTACTACTCGATGTTCGGGTTCCAGCGCGTCGGCGATTTGGCCTGGGCAGCGGGGGACATGCAAGCGCGCGGTTTTTTGCTGGGTGGCACATCAGGGCGCACTACCTTGAACGGCGAAGGCTTGCAACATGAAGACGGCCACAGCCACATCTTGGCGGGCACGATTCCAAACTGCATCAGCTACGACCCGACGTTTGCGCATGAAGTGGCGGTCATCATGCAACACGGTTTGAAGCGCATGGTGGAAAAACAAGAGAACGTGTTTTATTACCT
>CAMDSU010000019.1 GCA_945907335.1 Bordetella parapertussis
GGCGGAGGAGGGCTCACAGCAGTCCAGAACGCGTGCCTTGGTGGATGCGCTGGATCTGGCGCCAGAAGACATGGACAATTTCTTGATTGAATGTTTTGATATCTCGCACACTGCAGGTGAGGCAACGCAAGCCTCTTGTGTCGTGTTTCACCACCACCAAATGCAATCTGCGCAATACCGACGGTACAACATCGACGGCATCACGCCCGGAGACGATTACGCTGCCATGCGGCAAGTGTTGACACGACGATATTCCAAATTGGCTGAAGCCGTTCGTGCAGGTGAGGCGAGGTTTCCTGACTTGGTATTGATTGATGGCGGTAAAGGTCAGATCAGCATGGCCAAGTCGGTATTTGAATCGCTTGAGTTGGATATTTCCCGTTTGGTAGGTGTTGAAAAGGGGGATGGGCGTAAAGTGGGGCTGGAAGAATTGGTGTTTGCAGATGGCAGACCAAAACTCACTCTTTCACAAGACTCGGCGGCCTTGATGCTGGTCGCTCAGATCCGCGATGAAGCACATCGATTCGCCATCACAGGAATGCGGGCTAAGCGTGCCAAAGTAAGAACCGGATCAAGCAATTTGGAGGAAATTGCTGGTGTTGGACCGCGCAAGCGCGCCAAGTTGTTACAAAGATTTGGTGGTGTCAGAGGGGTCGCGGATGCAAGTGTGCAGGATTTATGTACGGTAGAAGGTATTTCGCTGGCGCTGGCACAAGCTATCTACGCAGCTTTGCACTGACTTAGGCGCTGACTATTTCAAACATTCTGTCCAAGCCCCCGGTGTCGATCACGATGTGCGCAAGGGCTCTGACTTTGGGCTTGGCATGGTAAGCAATCGATAAACCACTGACAGACATCATGGGCAAATCGTTTGAGCCATCACCGACGGTAATGCATTGAGATAATTCGATACCCAGTCGTTGTGCTGTGAGTAAAACCATTCTTTTTTTCTCTTCACCGTCACAAATATCACCCCATGCTTGATGGTTCAAGTCACCGGTGAAAAATCCATTCTTCACTTCCAATTGATTGCTACGAGTTTCGTGTATGCCTAATTGCTGTTGCAGTTTTTGGGTGAAATAGTCAAAGCCGCCACTGACGATCAGCGTGTGTAGGCCATGGCGCAGACATTGGCTGACCACATGCGCAACCCCGGAATTTAACTGAAGTTTTTCTTCATAGACACGCTGCATGATGCCAACCGGTGCACCTTTGAGAAGCGACACCCGTTGACGAAGACTCTCTTTGTAATCGGTGATTTCCCCGCGCATCGCAGCTTCGGTGATGGCAGATACTTCATTTTGTAGACCCACCATGCCAGCCATTTCATCAATACATTCAATGTTAATCAGTGTCGAATCCATATCGAAGGCAATCAGCTTGTAATCTGACAGCGACAGATTGTCGGGAATTGTGCGAGTCAAAAGACCAGCGCTGCGCTCGGTCAATGGCGTCATGAAACAACAGCTTTCGGGGTTGCAACTAAAGGGTCACCTAATGAACGAAGTACATCTCTGACCATTTGCGCCCGATCCTTTACTTCGGCGATTTGTTTCTCAATGCGCAATTTATCGTTACCAGCCAGTTTGATGTGCTTGTTTTTTTGAACCAATTGGATGATGCGCATGCCATCCACTGGTGCATTCGGTTTGAAGTTAATCAACATGACGCCAGGTGCGGCATCAATTTTTGCGATGCCATAGGACTTGGCCAGAACACGCAGCCGGTGGGACTCAATCAAGGTGTGTGCTTGGCTGGGTAATTTTCCAAACCGGTCAATCAATTCTTCCATCAGTGCATCCACTTGATCTTGGGTTTTTGCCGTAGCCAGTTTTTTGTAGAACGACAAACGCAAATGCACATCGCCGCAGTAATCGTTTGGCAGCAGCGCTGGTGCGTGCAAGTTAATTTCGGTGGTGACTTGCAAGGGACTGAGTAAATCTGGTTCCTCGCCATTTTTCAAAGCGCGCACTGCTTCAGCTAGCATTTCGTTGTAGAGTTGAAAGCCCACCTCTTGCATATTGCCGCTTTGGTTGTCTCCCAGCACCTCTCCTGCACCACGAATCTCCAAATCATGCATTGACAGATAAAAGCCCGAGCCGAGCTCTTCCATTTGCTGAATAGCGTCAAGTCGT
Source organism: Bordetella parapertussis (assembly GCA_945907335.1). Classification (GTDB taxonomy): domain Bacteria; phylum Pseudomonadota; class Gammaproteobacteria; order Burkholderiales; family Burkholderiaceae_C; genus Limnohabitans. Next base: position 2,136 of record CAMDSU010000019.1, read on the forward strand.
TGACTCGCTTGTTTTGTCAGCCCTTGTATGTCTGGCACAAGTAAATAGGCATAAGCTTGGTGGTGACTGCGGCCCACCCTGCCTCTGAGTTGATGCAGTTGAGCCAAGCCAAATTTGTCGGCCCGACTCATCAAGATGGTATTGGCACTTGGTACATCAATACCAGTTTCGATGATGGTTGAGCACAACAAAATATTGAAGCGCTGAGCAACAAAGTCGCGCATGACTTTTTCCAGTTCGCGCTCTGGCATTTGACCGTGAGCGATTGCTATACGCGCCTCAGGTATCAAGGCTTGCAAGCGTTCTAATCGATTTTGAATAGTTTCAACTTCGTTGTGCAAAAAATAACACTGACCGCCACGTTTGAGTTCACGCAGCACAGCTTCTCGAATGACACCGTTGTCTTCAGTGCGAACAAAAGTTTTGATAGAAAGACGTCGTTGTGGTGCAGTGGCAATTACGCTCAAATCACGCATGCCTTCAAGTGCCATGCCCAGTGTGCGAGGAATAGGTGTGGCAGTGAGTGTCAATACATCAACTTCAGCGCGCATCGCTTTGAGTGTTTCTTTGTGTTTGACACCAAAGCGATGTTCTTCATCAATGACCAATAAACCAAGATCTTTGTATTTGACTGTCTCGCTAAGAAGTTTGTGCGTTCCTACGACGATGTCAATTTGACCCAGTGCAAGTCCTTCTATGCTTTGTTTGATTTCTTTGGCGCTGCGAAAACGACTCAGTTCAGCAATTTTCACGGGCCACTTCGCGAAACGGTCAGTCAGTGTTTGAAAGTGCTGCTCAGCCAACAATGTGGTGGGTGCCAAAATTGCCACTTGCTTGCCGCCCATCACCGCAACAAATGCGGCCCGCAACGCCACCTCTGTTTTGCCGAATCCAACATCCCCGCATACCAAGCGATCCATGGGTCGCGGACTGATCATGTCTTGAATGACCGCATGGATGGCTGCACGTTGGTCTGCAGTTTCTTCAAAGCCAAAATCAGTTGCGAAAATTTCATAGTCACGCGCACTGTATTTGAACGCGTGTCCAAGTCTTGCGGCACGTCTGGCGTAAATGTTGAGCAACTCCGCTGCTGCATCTCTGACTTGCTCAGCAGCTTTGCGTTTGGCCTTGTCCCATTGTCCAGAGCCCAATCGGTGCAGAGGTGCATTTTCGGGATTCATGCCGCTGTATCGACTGATCAGATGCAGTTGGCTGACTGGAACATACAGTGTGGCTTCGTCAGCATATTCCAGATGTAGAAATTCTTGTATCAAGGCTTGGCCGGCGTCATCTACCCCTTGCCCCATGTCCATATTCACAAGACCCCGATAGCGACCGATGCCATGCGAGCTGTGAACGACAGGGTCCCCGACTTGCAATTCTGATAAATCCTTGATCAAGGACTCGACGTCGCTGACTTGTTCTTGCTTGCGTTTTCTCCTGAGGCTGGGACCAGCAGCAAACAACTCGGTTTCTGTGACCAGGTCCACGCCTTTTTCTAGCCAAGCAAAACCCGTGTTCAATTGACTGACAGCCATGCCAAATGGCGCTTGACTGTTTAAAAAATCGTCCAAGCTGTTGAACAAATTGGGTGATAAGCCCCACGTATTGAAGAGATCACTCAAGCTGGTAGATCTGCCTTCAGACTCTGCCAACAACAACACACGTTGCGTTTGGCTTTGCAGTCTTTTTATCAACTTGGCAGCAGGTTGTTCGGCGGTTCTGTCAACCGTTAAATCAGGCAATGTGCTGACCCAAGTGAATGTTTCCGTGTTTGCGCTTTGTTTTATGGCGAGAACTGCGTGAGCATTGGCAGCACTGAAAAATTGTTCTGTATTGAGGAACAGTTGGGATGGTGGCAGTACCGGCCGTTCAGAATCTCCCTGCGACAACCGAAACCGTTCTTGTGCATCTTGTGCAAAACGATGAATGACTGGCTCTAAGTCGCCATGCAAAACAACAGTGGCTTGCGCGCCCAAGTAGTCAAAAACGGTGGCGGTTTCTTCAAAAAAAAGTGGCAAGTAATATTCAATGCCTGCAGTGGCCACGCCGTTTCCCATGTCTTTATACAGACGACTTCGGGTGGGGTCTCCTTCTAACAATTCACGCCAGCGGCTACGAAACAGCACCCTGGCTGCTTCGTCCATGGGAAATTCGCGACCTGGCAGGAGGCGCACTTCAGGTACGGGGTAAAGACTGCGCTGGGTATCGGGATCAAAGGTTCTTATCGAGTCAATTTCATCGTCGAACAAATCCACCCTGAAAGGAACCAGAGAACCCATTGGGAATAAGTCGATCAATCCTCCTCTGACGGTGTACTCGCCGGGGCTGATCACTTGGTGCACATGGTTATAGCCAGCCAAGGTCAGTTGTGACTTCAAGCGTGCTTCATCGAGTTTTTGTTTGACCTTGAAGTGAAAGGTGTAGGCCGCTAAAAATGCCGGGGGCGCCAATCGGTAAAGGGCTGTGGTGGCCGGCACCATGATGACATCTGCTTCGCCTTGAGAAATTCTCCATAAAGTAGCTAAGCGTTCGCTGATCAAATCTTGATGAGGCGAAAAATTGTCGTACGGCAGGGTTTCCCAATCGGGAAACAGCACACATCGGCAGTCAGGCGCAAAAAAAACCAACTCATCCATGAGTCGTTGCGCATCAAAAGCATCGGCCGTAAAAATGGCAGTTCGTCTTCCTTTGGAGATTTCGCGGTCAATCAGCGCCGCTAAAAATGCGGCATCTGCAGACCCAGTAGGTCGATTGACGCTGAATCGTTTTGTCGTTAAAAGTTCTGGAAGTTGCATTGCGTAAAGAGGTAATCAAGCCAAACACCCTCTACAGCCAATGACCGGGGAGGGTGGTAATGGCTGATTCTAGAATGCCCGAATGGAAAATTCGAACAAACCTGCGCATACCCATGGCCACTGATACCCCAGATCGCCACTTTCATGTGGTAATTCCTTGTGCTGGCAGTGGCAGCAGAGCCAGCATCGGTACACCCAAACAATATGCATTGCTAAACGGCATACCCATGGTGGTTCATGCGTTGCGATCTTTTCAAGGGGTAAAGGGATTAGGTCAAAGTGTCTTGGTGGTGGCACCTGATGATTCGGCCATGGTTGATGTGTTGAAGCAATGGCCTCAGCCTGATTTCTTTGTGAGTCACACCGGTGGAGCAACCAGAGCACAAAGCGTATTGGCCGGATTGAATGCATTGAAAGCCAAGGGTGTTGGCCCTGATGAATGGGTGCTGGTGCATGATGCAGCACGCTGTTTACTGACCCCTCAATTGATAGAAAAATTATTGTTGGCTTGCTTTGTAGACAAAGTAGGAGGCTTATTGGCTTTACCCTTGCCGGATACGCTCAAGTCAGAAAGCAATGGTCGTGTTCACACAACGTTGGACAGGACGGCAAAATGGTTGGCACAAACTCCTCAAATGTTCAGACTCGATATGCTGCGACATGCGCTGATGTCTGCTGGTGACTCCGTGACAGATGAGGCCAGTGCCATGGAAATGTCTGGCTTGTCACCGTTGTTGGTGCCCTCGGCCGCGTTCAATTTCAAAGTGACTTATGCGGAAGATGTGCAAATGGCGCAAGCAATCTTGGCTGACAGATCCCAATCAACCATTGCCCCAACCTAGGAACAGACCATGAATCCAGTATTTCGTATCGGCCAAGGGTGGGATGTGCACGCACTGGTTCCTGGCAGGCCCTTGGTCATTGGCGGTGTTCATATCCCCCATTCGTTGGGTTTGTTGGGCCATTCGGATGCAGATGTCTTGTTGCACGCCATCATTGATGCCTTATTGGGGGCAATGGCTTTGGGCGATATTGGAAAGCATTTCCCTGATACGGACATGCAATGGAAAAATGCTGATTCAAAAAAACTGCTTTTGCAAGTGAAGCAAGAAATGCTTTCGCGCCAATGGGAAATCATGAACATTGACGCGACCGTTATTGCGCAGGCACCAAAACTCGCCAGCCACATACCCGATATGTGCAAACAAATAGCCGGCATACTGGGCTTGGACATATCGCAAGTCAATATAAAAGCAAAAACAGCTGAAAAGCTCGGGCCTGTGGGGCAGGGAATGTCGGTTGAAGCGCAAGCAGCTGTTTTGATTCAGTCGGCCCAGTGATTAACTACCATCTTGACCAGGACATTTTTTCTTGAAATTGTCCTCTTGGTACAGATAAGCCAACAAAACCCAATGCCGAATCATTCTTTGGTGCTCGGGGTTGAGTTTTAAAAATTGTTTGAGCATCTGGGTGTCGCCCATGCATAAGTTTTGAAATTGCACGGGTTCATTCAACGGTAAATTGGAAGTCTCAGGCCCGAAGAACAAGTCGTGGGGACTGATTTGCAACAGTTCACTGAGCGTTTTGAGTTTGTCAGGCTTGGGAATCGACACGCCAGTGATCCAGTTGCGCGCTGCATGGGCGGTGATGCCTTCTCCCCAGTAGCGAAGATTGAAGGCGTCAGCCAATTGGGTGGCAGATGCTTTGAGCCCAGCTTGCTTCATGGCAAGTCTCAAGCGGGCGGCAAATGCTTCTGAGATTGGGTTGCGATTGAGTTTTTTCATGGCCCTAACGATAAACCAGTCCATTTAAATTCTCAAGATATTTACGCTTACTTTTTCATGAACTGAATGTCAGCCAAATGGGTATCCACTGTTTGATGGAGGGCAATGGGTAACTATTACTGCGCCGCCCAGCCACCGTCCATGTTCCAGGCAACACCGCGCACGTTATTGCCAGCTGTCGAACATAAGAAAATTGCCAATGCCCCAAGTTCTTCTGGGGTGGTGAATTGCATCGAAGGCTCCTTTTCACTCAGCAATTGCTTGGTGGCATCTTCGATAGAAATATTCATGGCTTTGGCCTTGGCATCGACCTGATGTTGAACCAATGGCGTCAGCACCCAGCCAGGACATATGGCATTGCAAGTGATACCGGTGGTCGCCGTTTCTAGAGCGGTCACTTTGGTCAAACCTACCAACCCATGTTTAGCAGCCACATATGCAGATTTATTGACCGATGCCACCAAGCCATGCACCGATGCGATGTTTAAAATTCGACCCCAGTTTTTTTGAAGCATACCGGGGAGCACCAGACGAGTAGTATGAAATGAACTTGAAAGATTGATGGCGATCACGTCGTCCCATTTTTCAGTAGGAAAATCTTTAATAGAACTCACATGTTGAATGCCAGCGTTATTCACCAATACGTCAATGTGGCCCCAAGATTTTTCTACGGTATCAACTAAGTCTTGGATCTCCAAAGGCTTTCGCATATCAGCACCATGAAACAATACTTTAACGCCCAGCGATTGAATGTCTTGCACAGCTTGGTTGTGTTCACCAAAACCATTGAGCACAATATCAGCACCCGCTTGCGCCAGACATTTGGCAATCCCAAGCCCTATGCCACTGGTCGAGCCGGTTACCAAAACAATTTTCCCTGATAAAAATTTTTCTGACATGGTCAATCCGATCAATTACGATGTTGTGAAGTGATTTTCCTCTATTCAGACGGCCACAATGTATGCACGGGTGTTCAGTGGTACTCTGATTGAATAATCACCCAAATTACAGCTGAAAAATGGTTTGAAACGAGCATGTCAGATATCTTGTCAAAAGCGATTGAATTCTCAAAAGTTTTGCTGGCTGAAAAGAAGGAATTCACTGCAGAGCAGGTGCTCAGCCATTGCGATGGGGTTTGCCGCATTCTTCTGAGCATTGGTGCTTCGCAGCACATGCAAGCGGCTATTTATCTGGCCCATGTCTGTGATGTTTTAAGCAAACCCAAAGAAACCTTGGTGCCAGTTTTCGGGGCAGAACTCACTGATCTTTCCATCTCTACGCAGAAGATTTTTCAATTATTAAAAACCGCAGGTGATTCATCTGTCAAGCAAGTGTCGTCATCATTGCAAATTGAGCATGTGCGCAGGATGTTGCTTGCCTTTTCGAAAGACTTGCGAGTGATCATGTTGTTATTGGCTTCTCAGTTGCAGCATTTGAAATTCATCACATCCAAAAAAGCTCCTGGCCATGATGAATTTGCAAGAAGCGTCTTGAATATTTTTTCACCCCTGGCAAATCGGCTGGGAATTTGGCAGCTCAAGTGGGAAATGGAAGATTTGTCCTTTCGGATGCTTGAGCCACAGACCTACAAACAAATTGCATTGAAGTTAGAGTCAAAGCGCAATGAGCGAGAGTTGGAAATTGAGCACCTGAAAGCTGAGTTGCATCAATTACTTTCTGCAGAATCAATCATTTCCGAAATTCAAGGCAGGCCGAAGAACATATACAGCATTGTCAAAAAAATGCGTGGCAAATCTTTGGGGTTTGATCAGGTCTTTGATCTGCGCGCGGTTCGAATCATTGTCGACAAACTGCCCGATTGCTATCGGTGCTTGTCAATAGTTCATCAACATTACCAACCTGTAGATGATCAATTTGATGATTACATCTCAAAACCTAAAGCTAACGGCTATCAGTCCCTTCACACAGTTGTTAGAAACCATGCGGGGCATGTGGTCGAGATTCAGATACGTACAAGCGCTATGCATGCGCATGCAGAGTTTGGTGTAGCTGCGCATTGGGTCTACAAGGAAGCCGGCACCAAAGGCTATGGTGGTGTCTCCGCTTCTTCAGACCAAACGCAACGCATGGCTGTTTTACGGCAGTTGTTGGCTTGGGAGCGTGATCTGAGTGCGGAGAACGATTCAAACAGGAATGTGGCTGAAAACAGCAGTGATGATCGAATATATGCATTGACGCCAGAGGCTTCCATTATTGAGCTTTCGCAAGGCGCCACCCCTATTGATTTTGCTTACGCGGTTCATACTGAACTAGGCCATCGCTGCAGAGGTGCAAAAGTGGATGGCGCATTGGTCCCCTTATCTACGCTATTGTTAAATGGTCAGACGGTTGAAATTACCACAGTAAGAGAGGGCGGCCCTTCGCGCGATTGGCTCAATCCGGATTTAAAGTTTATCGGCAGTCAGCGATCGAAGTCCAAAATCCGTGCATGGTTCAATTTCCAAAAAGCCCAAGAAACTATTTCGCGCGGCAGGGAGTTGGTGGAAAAAATTCTTCAGCGAGAAGGAAAAACTTCTCTGAAATTCGAGGACTTGGCCAGGCAGTTGGGGTTCGACTCGGCTGAAAAACTTTTTGAGGTGGTGGGTAAAGACGAGTTGTCATTGCGTCAAATTGAAATTTCACTGCGGCCCGCGGTCGAGAAAGAAGCGGCTGACGATAAATTATTAAGAAAATTTCAATCAACAAAAAATCAACATTCCCAAGGCAATGTTTTGGTGGTGGGCGTTGATTCATTGCTGACGCAACTGTCAAAATGCTGTCGACCCGCTCCCCCAGACCTTGTAAAGGGTTATGTCACCAAAGGAAAAGGGGTTAGCGTTCATCGCTCGACTTGCGCTAATTTTTTACAACTGCAAACCAAGGATCCGGGCCGTGTCATCGAGGTTGCTTGGAACCAATCAAACGCAAAGATCTTCGAGGCAAAATATCCTGTTGACATCCAAATTTTGGCGGATGACCGTCAAGGTTTACTTCGCGATATTTCTGAGGTGTTTGCCAAAGAAAAAATAAACGTTATTGGGGTAAAGACGCAGTCAGCCCATGACCAGGCCCGAATGATTTTCACGGTGGAAATTCTTGATACGCTGCGATTGGGAAAAGTGCTCACCAACGTGAATGCGGTTTCAGGCGTCAAAAATGCACATCGTCAATAACGCAAGCAAATAGCCCATGTGTTTTGACCAAGTTTTGACGTAGTCTCTCGTTTTCAGTTCCTGCTAGAATTCCTAACTTCGGCAACGAAGGCGCGTAGCTCAGCTGGTTAGAGCACCACCTTGACATGGTGGGGGTCGTTGGTTCGAGTCCAATCGCGCCTACCATCTTCATGGTTATGTTTTCTGCCTGAATACTCCCTCTTTTTATTTTTTCAGGATGATTCTTGCCTCGTAATAAAGATGCAAACAAACCGTCAACTACTGAAACCACAGATTCAGTAGAGACGGTTCGACTTATTAAAAAATACCCAAACCGAAGACTTTACGATACAAAAACTTCCAGCTACATCACTCTTCAGGAAGTCAAAGACATGGTGGTTCAAGCTGAGCGTCTAAAAGTGATTGATGCAAAAACTGATGAGGACTTAACCAGAAGCATATATTTGCAAATTATTTTGGAAGAAGAGGCCGGGGGAGTGCCATTATTTTCTGAAATTGCGTTGGCCAATATGATTCGCTTTTACGGACACTCCATGCAGGCAATGATGGGAAACTACCTTGAAAATAATATTCAAAATTTCTGCAATTTTCAAAAACACATGTCCGATCAAGTTCAGCCCATTTCTCCAGACACATGGACGCAGATGATGACCAACCCTAGCCAAGCTGTGCAAAATTTTGTAGGTAATTACGCACAGCAATCTGGCCAAATATTGGCCCAAATGCAAGAACAAATGGCCAAAGCCATGGGCTTGAAGAAATGAGTTTGACACCAAAGGTTGGCTTTGTCAGTTTGGGTTGCCCCAAAGCTTTGACTGATTCTGAATTGATCCTCACGCAATTGAGTGCCGAGGGTTATGTGACTTCAAAAACATTTGACGGTGCTGATTTGGTCATCGTCAACACCTGTGGTTTCATCGATGATGCTGTCAAAGAAAGTTTAGACACTATCAGCGAAGCGTTGGCAGTCAATGGCAAAGTCATTGTCACGGGTTGTTTGGGCGCAAAGTCAGGTGCTGATGGACAAAATCTGGTCAAGGGACTGCATCCAAGTGTCCTGGCGGTCACTGGACCACATGCTACGCAAGAGGTCATGGACGCGGTTCACTTGCATTTGCCCAAGCCTCACGATCCATTTCTTGATTTGGTGCCTGCAACTGGCATCAAACTGACGCCAAAACATTTTGCTTACTTGAAGATCAGCGAAGGTTGCAATCACCGGTGTTCGTTTTGCATTATTCCCTCTATGCGCGGAGACCTTAAATCGCGTCCTGTCGGAGATGTTCTTAACGAAGCCTTGGCACTGTTGGAATCAGGCGTCAAGGAATTGCTGATCATCTCCCAAGACACCTCTGCATATGGCGTCGATATTCGCTACCAAACAGGTTTTTTTCAAGGTCGTCCCATCAAGTCCCGGCTGTATGAGTTGGTAGAGGCCTTGGGTGAATTGGCCGAACCATTTGGCGCATGGATCAGGCTGCACTATGTATATCCTTATCCAACTGTGGATGAGATCATTCCCATGATGGCCACAGGTCGTGTGCTGCCTTATTTGGACGTGCCTTTTCAGCACAGTCATCCCGATGTGTTGAAGCGAATGAAGCGTCCCGCAAGTGGTGAAAAAAATATCGAGCGCATACATGCATGGCGTAAAGTTTGTCCGCAATTGGTGGTGCGTAGCACCTTCATTGCAGGCTTTCCCGGTGAAACGCAAGGTGAATTCCAGCACTTGCTGGATTTTCTGCAAGAAGCACAAATTGATCACGCGGGATGCTTTGCCTACAGTGCGGTTGATGGCGCAACCGCCAACGAGTTGCCAGGCATGCTTTCCTTTGAACTCAGGCAAGAACGTCAGGCGGAGTTTATGGCGGTGGCACAGAATATTTCTGCAAAAAAAATCACAAATCTGATTGGTTCGACCATGCAAGTCTTGGTTGATAAATCAATCTCTCTGGGTCGAGGTGGTGGCGTGGGTCGCAGTTACCGCGATGCCCCAGAGGTTGACGGTGTAGTTCACTTGTTACCGCCCGAAAGAGTGAGTAAAACCTATCGAACGGGTGAATTCACCAAAGTAAAAATTTTGGATTCACAAGGGTTGGATTTGATTGGAATGCCAATCTAATTAATAAACCTTGAAGAGGTTGATGGGGTATGTAAGATTGGTGCCCAGGAAGGGACTCGAACCCCCACGAAGTTACTCGCTAGTACCTGAAACTAGTGCGTCTACCAATTCCGCCACCTGGGCATTCAGGAAAGCAGAGGATCATATCAAAAAAAACAACAGCACCCAGACAGGCTTGCTTGAAGAATTCAAGGGAGTAGTCGAAGGCCATCGAGATGGACATGGCTTTGTTATGCGCGATGACGGACAAGTCAATGTTTATCTTCCCCCCAATGAAATGCGTGCTGTTTTGCACAAGGACATTGTCATTGCGCGGGTGACGCGGTTGGATAAAAAAGGTCGGCCAGAAGGTCGAATTTTAGAGATCACGCAAAGGCCCGCGCACCCGATCATTGGACGTTTGCTGCACGAGAGCGGTGTTTGGTTAGTGGCACCCGAAGACCGCCGCTATGGACAAGATATTCTGATTCCCAAGACCGCCACTGGAAAGGCGTTGCCTGGGCAAGTGGTTGTGGTTGAGTTGACCGAACCTCCAAGCCTTTACGGACAACCCGTTGGTCGAGTCCAAGAAGTACTCGGCGAGATGGACGATCCCGGCATGGAAATTGAAATTGCTGTTCGTAAGTACAGCGTTGCGCATGTATTTTCTCCAGCATGTTTAAAGCAAGCAGAATCTTTGCCTGATCATGTGAACGCCAAAGATTTTCCGCATAGAGTGGATTTAACGGATATCGCTTTGGTGACTATTGATGGCGAAGACGCCAAAGATTTTGATGACGCTGTTTATTGTGAACCACTAAAAATCGATGGAGAAGATGGTTGGCGTTTGTTGGTTGCAATCGCAGACGTAAGCCATTATGTGGAGACTGAAAGCCCTATAGATATAGATGCATACGACCGGGCAACCAGTGTGTATTTCCCAAGACGGGTGATACCTATGCTTCCTGAAAAGCTATCCAACGGACTGTGCTCTCTCAAGCCAGATGTCGATCGTTTGTGCATGGTCTGTGATATGACGGTCAACGCGGATGGAGAGGTCTTTGCCTATCAGTTTTATGAAGCTGTAATGCATAGCCATGCCCGACTGACCTATACAGATGCCGCCGCTATTTTGTCGAATACGCGAGGACCACAAGCACAGAAATATAAAGCCATAGTCAATGACTTGATTCACTTACACGACGTTTATCGCGCGTTGTTGAAGGCCAGACAAAAAAGAGGTGCAGTGGATTTTGAGACAACCGAGACACAAATCATTTGTGATGACAATGGTCGTATTGAAAAAATTGTTCCCCGTACAAGAACCGAGGCACACCGTCTGATTGAAGAAACTATGCTTGCTGCCAATGTCTGCAGTGCAGACTTCATTCAGCATAAAAAGCATGCTGCTTTGTTTCGTGTCCATGAAGGGCCAACCCCTGAAAAATTAGAAATTTTGCGCAGCTATTTAAAGTCTTTAGGCATCGGTTTGCAAATCACTGAAGAACCATCACCCAGTCAGTTTCAAGCCATTGCATTAGCTACCAAAGATAGGTTGGACGCACAACAGATTCACAGTATGTTGCTTCGTTCAATGCAACAAGCTATCTACACGCCTGTCAACAGTGGTCATTTCGGTTTGGCTTATGAGGCATACACGCATTTCACGAGTCCTATTCGTAGGTATCCAGATTTATTGGTTCACCGCGTCATTAAGTCTATTTTGCTAGGCGATCGATATAAATTGCCAGCTTTGCCTGTGCCCGGCGAGGCCCATGCAAAATTATCAAGACGCTTGGCCTCTAATGCAGCCAAATCTTCGCAGTCAGCGACAGATAAAAATATCCATTTATCGCCAGAAATTCAATCATGGCAGGCCGCAGGTTTGCACTGCAGCGCTAACGAACGTCGTGCCGATGAAGCCAGTAGGGATGTGGAAGCATGGTTGAAGTGTCAATACATGCGCGAGCATTTGGGCGAGGATTTCAGTGGAACAGTGTCAGCAGTTACCGGGTTTGGTGTGTTTGTGACCTTGGATGCGATGTACGTAGAAGGGTTGGTTCATATCACCGAACTCGGCGGGGACTATTTCCGTTTTGATGAAGCGCGTCAAGAGTTAAGAGGAGAACGAACTGGAATTCGCTATGCCATTGGTGCTCGAGTACGCGTTCAAGTCAGCAGGGTAGATTTAGATGGTCGAAAAATTGACTTTCGTTGGGTGCAGGATGATGTGACAGAGCTGCAATCTGCAGGCGCCCGAAAAGTCAAAGGAAAAGATGTAGACGGAAAATTTTCTTCCTTGAGGGGTCAAGGTGCATTGCCTCGAAACAAGGCTTCTAAAAAGCCTCGCAATGCTAAAGCTCCTTTCGCAACGCCTGCTAAAGCAGTGAAGAAAAGTGCGCCAACTGTCAAGGCCAGAAAACGATAAAACATTCAGGAGAAATTGCATGACCAAAGGAAAAATTGCCATCGTCACAGGCGCTGGAACTGGTGTGGGTAAATCAGCTGCTTTGGCTTTAATTCAAGCTGGGTGGTTTGTTGCTTTGGCCGGACGCAGAGAGCAACCCTTGAAGGATGTTCAAAATGCTTCATCGCATCCCAACCATTGTTTAGTGATGCCAACGGATGTGGCAGACCCCATTTCAGTCGAAAAATTGTTTGATGCTGTAGTAAAGCAATACGGACGAGTTGACTTGCTCTTCAATAACGCTGGAGTGAGTGCGCCCGGCGTTCCTTTGGACGAATTGAGCATTGAACAATGGAGAAATGTGGTTGACATCAACTTAAACGGTATGTTTTATTGTTTGCGGCAAGCCTTTAAGGTCATGAAATCCCAAACTCCTATGGGTGGTCGCATCATCAATAATGGCTCAATTTCTGCGACTGCACCACGGCCTAATTCGATTGCTTACACTTCTACAAAACATGCAGTGACTGGGCTTACCAAAACTGCTTCCTTAGACGGCAGAAAGTTCCATATTGCAGTTGGGCAAATTGATATCGGTAATGCGGAAACTGAAATGGCGGCTGTGATGGCAAAAGGTGTTCCTCAAGCCAATGGCGAGGTTAAGCCAGAGCCCTTGATGGATGTTGCGCACGTTGGGACTTCTGTTCTTTATATGGCAGAACTGCCTTTGTCAGCCAATGTGTTGTTTCATACAGTGATGGCCACAAATATGCCTTTTGTCGGTCGCGGTTAAAAGCGTTCGATACCAAGGCCTTTGAGGTCCACTTCACAACCTCTGCCTGACACCATGTCAGCAATGGCCCTGGCACTGCCGCAACTGTTCGCCCAACCGTGGTTTCCGTGGCCAGTGTTTAACCAAACACCTTTGATGCCTGAGTGTCCCAGTATGGGCACGCCGTCTGTCAGCACGTCGCGTGTGCCCCTCCACACCTGAACCGCTTCATGGGTCTTGGCCGCACCCGGAAACCAGTCATTTAGCACTTTATAGAGCAGTGCAACGCATTGTTCGGGTGGTTTTTTATTGTGTCCAATTTCAACAATGCCGCTTACTCTGATGCGTTGTCCGGTGCGGGCAATGGATATATGTTGCCTGGCATCCATCACGCCAAAAACTGGGGCGTCAATCAACTGCCTGACAGATGAACTGAGGGTATAGCCGTGTACGGCTAAGGAGGGAATATGTATACCTAAATTTTTAACCAATGCTTTGCTGTAAATACCCGCACAAATCACGACATGGTCGAATTTTTCAGGGGCGCCTGATGAGGTGCGAATGACTTGCGGGGAATCGGGCAGCAAAGGAAGTACTTCCTGTGAAGTTCTGAAATCAGCGCCCAGCAAATGGGCTTGATGCTTTGCTAGCAATGAAAATTGCCTGCAGTTGGCAATCGAGTCATTGGGAAACAAAATGGCACAGTGGAATGACTGTTCCTCGGACAGCGCTGGTTCCAGCTTGCGTGTTTCTGCAGGATCAAGCTTTTTGAAACTGATCCCGTTTTCAGACATCAGGTCCAGTTGGGGTTGGAAATTTTTTAAATCTTTTTCTTGTCTACAAATTAATAAGCAACCTTGACTGCTCTCGTATTGAAAACCATATTGTTCGGTGATACCTGTCAATACTTCTTGACTGTAGAAAGCTAATCGCTGCAGCGCTTCTAGTTTTAATTTATAGAAAGGATGCTTGCTTGCTTGTTGCCATTGCCAAAACCATGACAGGGGAATGTTTGACAGGCCATGGAAAGAAAGCGTGTCTGAACCCAATAGCATTTTTCTAAGGGTATTGAACGGAAGGCCAGGCGCCGTCCAAGCATTGATCATGGCGGGCCCGATGAAGCCTGCAGTTGCAAAACTGGCTTGTTGTGCGATGCCTGAGCCCTTTTCAAACACCACTACGTCATGCCCATGTGAAGCAAGCTCAAGCGCAGTAGTCACGCCAATCACACCCGCTCCGACAACAGCAATTTTCATAAATTCATACCAAAGTAACCAATTTTGTAAAGGGGTGGGCGTGGTGTTGTGTTAAAATAATTTGGCTTTGGGTCAGTGAATTGTTGAGATGACTACCCAAAGTAAATCACAAACCAGTTCACAAAAGGTGTTGCGTTGAAATTAGTTTAGCTGAG
>CAMDSU010000020.1 GCA_945907335.1 Bordetella parapertussis
TCGGCAACCGTCAGATCTACCATGGTGAAAAGGTTGGCAGAGGGTGGCATTGAAGATGAATTGGTTTTGAATGCCATGCTTGCGGTTGAGCGTCATAAATTTCTTGACACTGCATTGGCTAACCAAGCGTATGAGGACACCAGCTTGCCCATTGGCTTTGGGCAGACTATTTCTAAGCCAAATGTAGTTGCCCGGATGATTGAATTGTTAAGACAGGGTAAGAACTTGAGAATCACCGGTAAATTAGGTCGGGTGCTGGAAATAGGCACAGGTTGCGGTTACCAAGCGGCGCTGTTGAGCCATGTCTCACAAGAGGTCTACAGTATTGAGCGTATCAAAGGACTGTATGAGCGCGCCAGAGAAAATATCAGGCCGATGCGGCTTGGGAATTTGCATTTGTTGTTTGGTGATGGCATGCAGGGGTATCCCTCCGGGGCGCCTTATGCAGGGATCATTGCTGCCGCTGGTGGAGATAATATTCCCACCGAATGGATAGAGCAATTGGCTGACGGTGGTCGACTGGTTGCACCGATGTCAGTGACAAAAGGAAGCCAAAGTTTGGTTGTGATTGATAAAACCTATTCGGGTATACAAAAAACCGTTCTTGAACCGGTGAATTTCGTCCCTTTACTCTCAGGGTTGTCTGAATGAAATTTGTAAACCCATTTCCCATATACATTCGCCTTATTTGTCTGTGCTTGGCATTCGCAGCTTTTGTTTCTGGTTGCGCAATATCCGGGCGCGGAGCTCCAGCACCTGTTGAAGACCGTAACAAACCCAAATCACAAGCGGTTTCAAAATCCACATATGAAACTCCTCGCGCGACAACTAAAAAGTCCGCAGCTATTGCTCCAGCCGATACAGCGGTAAAACCCGGCTATTACTCCGTAAAGCCTGGTGACACATTGATTCGAATTGGTCTTGATCATGGACAAAATTGGCGCGACATCATCCGTTGGAATGCGATCGAAAATCCAAATTTGATTGAGGTTGGACAAGTGTTGCGTGTTTTACCGCCCTCGGCCGAATCTGCCCCTGAAGCAGTGGTTGTCAAGCCTGTCGCATCACCCGGATCAGTTACTTCAGGCCAAGAAATTCCTGCAAATCCCGCAACTGCTAAACCGCCTAGCAATGCTGCGACTGAAACAACCGAGGAAGCCATGACATTTGGCTGGCCTGCCGCTGGTTCGGTGCAGTCAACTTTTGATGAGGCTAAAAACAAAGGTATTGATATTGCTGGAAAACTGGGGGACTCTGTGATGGCGGCTGCCGATGGGCGTGTTGTATACGCTGGTGCGGGTTTGAGGGGCTATGGAAACTTGATCATCCTCAAGCACAACAATAACTTTTTAACTGCATATGCCCATAACCAAACATTATTGGTTCGCGAAGAACAGTCCGTGAAAAAAGGACAAAAAATTGCAGAAATGGGCAATTCAGAATCAGAGCAAATCAAGTTGCATTTTGAAATTCGCAAACAAGGCAAACCGATTGACCCCATCAAGTTGTTGCCAAACCGCTGAGATGCACTGTATGCCTGACACAACTGATGTTTTTAATGATGACAAAGGATTGCTGATTGAATCGATGGATTTAGAGGCCCAAGGCATTGCACATCGTTCAGATGGCAAAGTGGTTTTCGTGGAAGGTGCATTGCCTTTTGAGCGCGTCACGGTTAACGTGCATCGAAAGAAAAATAACTGGGAGCAGGGGACGCTCAAACAAATTCTGCAAGCATCATCGCAAAGAATAAAGGCTGAATGTGTCAGCTTTGGCATGCATGCCGGTGCATGTGGCGGTTGCAAAATGCAGCATTTAAATCTGTACTCACAAGTCGCTGTGAAGCAGCGGGTAGTTGAAGATAACCTTTGGCACATAGGAAAAGTCAAACCAGAATTGGTGTTGCGTCCTTTGCAAGGGCCAGATTGGAAATACCGACACAGGTCAAGGTTATCTGTCAGATATGTCGTCAAGAAATCGAAAGTCTTGATTGGATTCCATGAACGAAAAAGTGGTTATGTGGCTGATATGACCAGTTGCGCTGTTCTGCCTCAGCATGTGAGTGATATGTTGATGCCACTTCGTGAGTTGATTGCAGATTTAAGTATCCGTGATCAATGCCCGCAAATAGAAGTTGCGTGTGGCGATGCAAGCACCGCATTAATTCTTCGTCATTTGGTCCCATTGTCCGAACAAGATGGCCAATTGCTCAGAGAGTTTTCTGCTCAATACCAAGTTCAGTGGTGGTTGCAACCGAAAGGTCTTGAATCGGTCGCCCCTTTGGATGACCTCGATTCGACATTCAGTGATAACAGTTTGTATTACGAGTTGCCAGCATTCCAATTAAAGATGTACTTTCGTCCGAATGACTTTACCCAGGTGAATCCTGCGATCAATAAGGTTTTGGTTTCGCAGGCGATAAGTTTTCTGGATATCCAGCCTGAGGATTCATTGGTAGATTGGTTTTGTGGCTTGGGAAATTTCACCTTGCCCATGGCAAGCTTGGCACACAAAGTCACTGGTGTAGAGGGCAGCCAGTCGTTGTTGAATTGGGCGAAAAAAAACCATGAATGGAACAATATTGCGCGATCAAATAAGAAGGCAAACTTACTTGCAGACATAGCATTTCAAGAACAAAACCTGTTTGAAATTTCCGCTGAATCACTCAGGTTATATGGTTCAAACTCGAAATGGCTGATTGATCCCCCACGAGAGGGTGCATTTGCATTGGTTCAAGCGCTGACCGATTCATTGAATGAAGACAGTGGTTGGTTGCCACCTAATCGCATTGTTTATATCAGTTGCAACCCAGCCACACTGGCCAGAGATGCTGGCGTGTTAGTCCATAGTGCAGGTTACCGTTGCACCGCCGTTGGGATGGTAAATATGTTTCCTCATACCGCTCATGTAGAGAGCATTGCGATTTTTGACCGCCCATGAAAAAGGCTCCTCGAAAGGAGCCTTTTTGTAGAAAAGCGGTAATTATTCTTTTTCGCCGCCCATGATCCCCAGCAAAGCCAACAGACTTTGGAATACGTTGATCAAGTCCATGTAAAGTGCCAGTGTCGCTGAAATGTAGTTGGTTTCACCGCCATCAATGATTTGCTTGATGTCATAAAGCATGTATGCGCTGAAAATGCCAATGGCCATGACAGAAATGACCATCATGCCAACTGTTGAACCAATAAAAATGTTGATGATGCTTCCAACCATTAAAGCAATAGCACCAACGAAAAGCCATTTGCTCATTCCCGATAAATCACGTTTGATGAAGGTTGCCAAACTGGCCATCAGAAAGAACACACCCGCCGTACCGCCAAATGCTGTCATGACCAATGAAGTTCCATTGCTGAATCCCAACACCATGCCGATCATTCTGGACAGCATCAGACCCATAAAAAATGTGAAACCAAAAAGTACGGCAATGCCCTTGGAGGAATGCTTGGTTTTTTCAATCGCATAAACAAAGCCGAAGATACCCACCAAAAAAACCACCAGACCCAAGCCGCCCGAGAGAACCCTACCGATGCCAGTTGCCACACCTATCCATGCACCAATAACAGTAGGGATTAAAGTCAACGCTAATAGCCAATAGGTATTTCTCAGGACCTTGTTTCTTTCAACTGCATCAAGCCCGGATTCACGGTAAGGGATGGTTTGGATTTGTTCGCTCATAGGAAACTCCTCTTTTTGACATCACAATCATATGCGATCAATTCATGTTAATTCAAGAATAAGGTTTATATAGTAAATAAGCACTCAAATAATTTGCATTGTCAAATGTATGACTTTTAATTTCTTCGGCTGTTAAGGCTGCCGTTATGCTCTTTGAAACTTAAATGAGAAGAATCCAATGAAAAGCAAATTTACACTTGAATCGGCCGATATCAACGCCATCGCAAAAGCTGCGGAAATTGAAGCCACAAAGAACAACTGGGCTGTTTGTATCGCCATTGTGGATGATGGCGGTCATTTATTGTGGTTACACAGGTTAGATGGCGCTGCTCCCATTTCAGCGCATATAGCTCCAGCAAAAGCGCAAACTGCTGCCTTGGGTAGGCGGGAATCTAAAGTCTATGAGGACATCATTAACGGCGGAAGATACTCATTTTTAACCGCCCCCCTGATAGAGGGCATGCTAGAGGGTGGAGTACCGATTGTCAAAGATGGACAGGTGATTGGCGCAGTGGGTGTAAGCGGCGTTAAATCATCCGAAGACGCTCAAATTGCAAAAGTGGGCATTGCAGCGATTGGCTTGTAATTGCTATCAATAGGTTAGTCGTTCGGGCTTTATCTCCTGAATGATGGTGGTTGCAATTTCTTCTATGCTTTTGGTGGTGGTTGATAACCAGCGTATGCCATGCATGCGCATCATCGTTTCGGCGGCTGATACCTCTTGCTGACAGTTGTCTAAATTAGCGTATGTTGAGTTGGGCCTGCGTTCATTACGTATTTCACTGAGCCTGTCAGCAGAGATTGATAAACCAAATATTTTGTTTAAATGTGGCCGCAAGGCTGGGGGCAATTGTTGCCTTTCAAAATCTTCGGGAATCAGAGGATAGTTTGAGGCTTTGAGACCGTATTGCATGGCCAGATAAAGGCTGGTGGGTGTTTTTCCGCTGCGACTAACGCCGACAAGGATGACATCAGATTTTTCTAGGTCGGTATTTTTCTGACCATCATCATGCGCCAAACTGAAATTGATGGCCTCTATTCTGTCGTGGTAAGCCTTGCTTTTGCTGATGTCTGAAAATCGACCAATCCGGTGGTTGGATTTGATACCCAACTCTACTTCAAGAGGTTTGACAAAAGTACTGAACATATCCATGAGCAATGCATTGGCTCCAGTTGTCAGGATATCTAGTAATTCATCCTTTGCCAATGTGGTGAATACGATCGGCTTCATGCCTTCCTTTTCAGCTGCATGATTGATTTGTTCAACCGCATGGTGGGCCTTTTCATCGGTATCGATGAATGGAAGTCGGATATGTCTGGCTTGAATTTCAAATTGCGCCAATATGGCATTGCCAAATGTCTCTGCAGTAATACCAGTTCCATCAGATACAAAAAAAACAGTTCGGTTATGCATAAAACACTCAAGATAAGGTTGAAGTAGTGCAAGCTTTAAAATAGGTTTACAGGATTAAATCATGCGCTGCCATTAGAAAGAATTTTGTCTAAGTCTCTCAATGCCTACATGCATGTCCGGTGAGGTTTGCCTTCCAGGGCCTCGCTGCGCAACGCTTTAACTTTTGGAGTATTTTCATGTCTGTTCTTTTCAATCCATCGGCACTTGTCGTGCCATTTGAAAACCTGCGAATGTCTGATGTGGACTCGGTGGGTGGAAAAAATGCCAGTTTAGGAGAAATGATTTCTCAACTTCCTGCTGGAGTTGTCGTACCCACTGGGTTTGCCACAACCGCGCACGCATTTCGTGTGTTTTTAAAACAAGATAATTTAGACCAGCGTATTGAGGAGGCACTCAAGCACTTAGATTCAGAAAATGTCAATGAGTTGTCTAAGACAGGCGCATCTATCCGGTCTTGGATCATGGCCCAAGCTTTTTCTCAGGCTTTAGAAAATGACATTCGACAAACTTTTGACACACTCCATGCAGGCGCTCAATCGGCATCTTATGCGGTGAGGTCATCTGCCACGGCAGAAGATTTGCCCGACGCATCTTTTGCCGGTCAGCAAGAAAGTTTTTTGAACGTACACGGCATCGAAGATATTCTTCACAAAATCAAAGAAGTGTTCGCATCCTTGTACAACGACAGGGCCATCAGCTATCGCGTGCACAAAGGATTTGTGCACTCAGAAGTGGCTTTGTCAGCAGGTGTGCAAAAGATGGTTCGTTCAGACTTGGCGACTTCAGGCGTGATGTTCACTATAGATACTGAATCGGGGTTCAAGGATGTTGTATTCATTACTTCCAGTTATGGCTTGGGCGAAACTGTGGTGCAAGGTGCCGTGAACCCAGATGAATTTTATGTGCATAAACCTATGCTGAGCGCTGGCAAAAATGCCATTGTTCGCAGAAGCCTTGGCTCTAAGTTGATTCAAATGAAATTTGCCAGTGAAAAAGAGCGACAGCATTCTGGGAAATTGGTTGTTACCGAAGATGTGCCATCAGAGATGAGAAATCGATACTCATTAACCGATGAGGACATTTGTCAATTGGCCAAATATGCGTTGGTTATCGAAAATCATTATGGACGCCCCATGGATATTGAATGGGGAAAAGACGGTCTCAATGGCAAGTTATACATTTTGCAAGCCAGACCCGAAACAGTTAAGAGCCAATCTAAGGGAAAAGCGGAACACAAGTACAAGTTAAAAAACAAAAGTACTGTGCTTGCTGAGGGCAGAGCAATAGGGCAAAAAATTGGCACTGGGCCTGTGCGTCTTGTGAGTCATATTTCGCAAATGGACACGGTTCAGCCCGGGGATATTTTGGTCACTGACATGACCGATCCGAATTGGGAGCCCGTCATGAAAAAGGCCGGTGCTATTGTCACAAACCGTGGTGGAAGAACTTGTCACGCAGCAATCATTGCGAGAGAGTTGGGCATTCCTGCGGTGGTGGGATGTGGTAACGCCACAGAGGTTCTACAGGCAGAAAGTTTGGTTACCGTAAGTTGCGCCGAAGGCGACACAGGGTTCATTTACGACGGCCTGCTAGAGACCGAAATTTCCGAAGTCAAGCAAGGTGTCATGCCAGACATACCCACAAAAATCATGATGAATATAGGCAACCCGAGCATGGCGTTTGACTTCGCACAATTGCCCAATGCTGGTGTTGGACTTGCGCGTTTGGAATTCATCATCAACAACAACATCGGCGTTCATCCCAAAGCCATTTTGGACTATCCGAATATCGATTTAGAGTTAAAAAAAGCAGTTGAGTCGATCGCGCGTGGACATGCTTCACCCAAGGCGTTTTTTATTGACAAGGTCACTGAAGGTGTGGCCACCATTGCAGCCGCTTTTTGGCCAAAGCCTGTCATTGTTCGACTGTCAGATTTCAAATCCAATGAATACAGAAAATTGATTGGTGGCAATCGCTATGAACCAGAGGAAGAAAATCCGATGCTGGGCTTTCGCGGTGCGGCGCGCTACTTGAGTGCAGATTTTCAGGAGGCATTCGCCATGGAATGCCTAGCACTGCGAAGAGTGAGAGAAGACATGGGGTTAACTAACGTTCAAATCATGGTTCCATTTGTCAGAACTGTGGGGCAAGCCAAACGCGTTGTCGATTTAATGTCTCAACATGGTTTGTCCAGAGGTGAAAACGGTTTGAAATTGATCATGATGTGCGAAGTCCCCAGCAATGCATTGTTGGCTGAGGATTTCTTAGAATATTTTGACGGCTTTTCCATCGGATCCAATGATTTGACCCAACTCACTTTGGGTTTAGATCGGGATTCTGGAATGCCTTTGTTGGCCGCAGACTTTGATGAACGCGATCCAGCGGTAAAGATTCTTTTACTCAAAGCCATCGAGGCCTGTCAAAAGCACAACAAGTATGTTGGTATTTGCGGCCAAGGTCCAAGCGACCACTTGGACTTTGCAAAATGGCTGGTCGACAAAGGAATTGAATCCATTTCACTTAACCCTGACAGTGTGATTTCTACTTGGAATGCGCTCGCGGCTTGAATGCCTAGGCTTGGTAAAAAATTGGTTAGAATGTAAGGCTTTTCACCCTTGCCGCACCACTGACGACGCTGTGGGCGGCTCAATCCACAAGGAGAGTTCATGCGTCATTACGAAATAATTCTTTTAATTCATCCCGATCAAAGTGAGCAAGTACCTGCCATGCTGGAGCGGTACAAAGCTCTGATTACAAATGGTGGCGGAAAAGTGCATCGTTTGGAAGATTGGGGAAGACGCCAGTTGACCTACATGATCAACAAATTGGCAAAGGCACATTACCTGTGTTTGAATATTGAAGCCAATCAAGAAGTCATGGCTGAACTTGAGCATGCTTTCAAATTCAATGATGCTGTATTGAGGCACTTGACTGTATCGAAGAAAAAAGCCGAAACCGCTCCTTCTTTGATGATGAAAACAGTGGAGCGCGAAGAAGCCCGCAAAACCCAGCACACTGAATTCCAAGCCTGATTTTGTTGCCCAGATGTGAATCGTGTCGATTTGATTGCGCATGTTGAAGAAATATCTGCACTGCGCTACTCTCCCTCAGGGTTACCTGTTGTCGAATGTCGATTGATCCATGAATCCGAAATTGAAGAAGCAGGTATCGTCAGAAAAGTCTCTTTAAATTTAAAGTCAAAAGCTGTTGGCATATTGGCTGAAAAATTAATCCGACAACCTCTGCATACCCCTTTTCTATTCAAAGGTTTCCTGGCTTCTGGCACAAATTCCAAATCAGTCATTTTTCATATTCACTCATATCAAACTGTTTCTTAGGAGCCCCACACATGGCCACTTTTAAAAAATTCAATAAAGACAAGCGCCCAAAGCGCAATACACAATCTTTGCTTTTCAAGCGGAAAAGATTTTGTCGCTTCACGGTGACTGGTGTAGAAGAAATCGATTACAAAGACATAGATACTTTGCGTGACTTCATTGCAGAAAAT
This sequence comes from Bordetella parapertussis, assembly GCA_945907335.1. Lineage (GTDB taxonomy): Bacteria > Pseudomonadota > Gammaproteobacteria > Burkholderiales > Burkholderiaceae_C > Limnohabitans. The sequence goes on from CAMDSU010000020.1 coordinate 8,598, forward strand.
GGAAAAATCATTCCAGCGCGCTTGACAGGTACTCGTGCGATTTACCAGCGCCAGTTAAACACTGCCATCAAGCGTGCACGATTCTTGGCCATGCTGCCATATACCGACCAGCACAAAATCTAAGGAGCGCATCATGCAAATTATTCTTCTTGAAAAAGTCGTCAACTTGGGCAATCTCGGAGAGGTTGTCAAAGTGAAAGACGGTTATGCCCGTAACTTCTTGATTCCCTCTGGCCAAGCGCGCCGTGCGACCGGTGAAGCCATCAAAGAGTTTGAAGCCCGACGTGCTGAATTAGAAAAAGCAGCCCATGAAAAACTGCTCGCCGCCCAAAGCCAAGGCGAGAAACTGCAAGGAACCACTGTCAAACTCACGCAAAAAGCAGGGGTTGATGGTCGTTTGTTCGGTTCAGTGACAAACTTTGATATTGCTGAAGAATTGAGCAAAATGGGCTACGAAGTGACTAAGTCGCAAATCCGTATGCCCAAGGGCCCCATCAAAACTGTGGGTGATTCACCTGTCTCTGTGTCTTTGCACACGGATGTCTTGGTCGATGTACAAGTTGCTGTTTACGGCGAATCCGCATGATTTTGTTTTAGATTTCAAAAGCCGCTCCTCGGGGCGGTTTTTTTTTGCCAGTTATGCACAGCTTTTAGGGGTATTCAGAGCTGTTCTCCACAAACTTATGCAATGACAAATGGCATTCATTTCAATACTATTTCTGTTTTAGAGGATCAACATGTCTGTCGTCTTTCCGGAATTTGAAGAGTCATCCCCGACGATTGATCGTCAAATTGCACAACTGCGTATTCCACCGAATTCTGTAGAGGCGGAGTCAAGTGTGCTTGGCGGTTTGTTACTTGATAACTCAGCATGGGACAAGATTGGCGATATTCTCAGCGATGGTGATTTTTACAGGTACGAGCACAGGCTCATTTTTTCATCAGTTAGCACGCTTATAAATGGCAACCGTGCGGCTGACGTGATCACCGTGTTTGAACATCTGCAAAGCCAAGGTAAGGCCGATGAGGTAGGTGGCCTAGCGTTTTTGAATTCTCTAGCTCAGTATGTGCCCAGTTCTGCGAACATCAGAAGGTATGCGGAAATAGTCAGAGAGCGATCTATTCTTCGCAAGCTTGTGAGCGTGAGTGATGAAATTGCGACATCCGCCATGAACACCAAGGGACGCCCTGTTCCCAATATCTTGGACGAAGCCGAGCAAAAAATATTCAATATTGGCGAAGAAGGCTCGCGCATGCGCCAAGGCTTTCAGTCGATGGGTAATTTGGTGGTGCAACTCTTGGACCGTGTAGAGGAGATGTCGCAAAACCCAAACGATATCACTGGTGTCCCGACAGGATTTTTCGATCTTGACCGAATGACTTCGGGTATGCAAGCTGGCGATTTAATTGTGCTTGCAGCTAGACCGTCAATGGGTAAGACGGCGCTTGCCATCAATATTGCTGAAAATGTTGCGCTGAATGAAGGCCTGCCTGTTGCAGTTTTTTCTATGGAGATGGGCGCCTCTCAATTGGCAATTCGTATCGTGGGTTCTATTGGTCGAATTGACCAAACCCGCTTGCGCACAGGTAAATTGTTAGATGAAGAATGGCCGCGTCTGACTGAGGCTGTTGAAAGATTACGAAACGTTTCTTTATCGATAGATGAAACTCCGGGTTTGACACCCTCTGAGCTTCGTGCAAGTGCCAGGCGATTGGCTCGTAATTGCGGCAAGTTGGGATTGGTTGTCGTGGATTATTTGCAACTCATGAGCGGCAGCAGTGGCGCTGATGGAGATAACCGCGCAACTGAGTTGGGTGAAATTTCCCGTGGTTTGAAAATGCTCGCCAAGGAGTTGCAATGCCCTGTGATTGCGTTGTCTCAGCTCAACAGGGGAGTAGAACAAAGAACCGACAAACGACCCATGATGAGTGATTTGCGTGAATCTGGTGCGATTGAACAAGATGCTGATGTGATCATGTTCATTTACCGTGACGATTACTACAACAAAGACTCTAAGGAACCCGGGGTTGCAGAAATCATCATCGGTAAGCAACGTAACGGTCCGACAGGAACTGTCAAGCTGACATTCCTCAAGCCCATCACGAAATTCGAATCGTATGCAGGTTCGAGTTCTGATTATTGAGGGTTACAGAACTTCGCTGGCAAAGTCCGCCAGTCTAGATCGCTCGCCTCTTGCGAGCGTGATATGGCCCCCATGCGGCCAACCTTTGAATCTGTCAACCGCAAATGTGAGACCTGAGGAGCCTTCTGTTAAGTAAGGCGTATCAATTTGGGCGATATTGCCCATGCAAATAATTTTGGTACCAGGGCCAGCGCGCGTGATCAGTGTTTTCATTTGTTTGGGCGTTAAGTTTTGCGCCTCATCAATGATGACAAATTTATTTAAAAATGTTCGGCCACGCATGAAGTTAAGGCTCTTGATTTTGATCTTACTTTTGATTAACTCATTGGTCGCAGCGCGGCCCCATTCGCCAGCACTGGTATCGGTCTTTCCCAGAACTTCTAAATTGTCATCCAAGGCACCCATCCAAGGGCCCATTTTTTCTTCTTCAGTGCCAGGTAAAAAGCCGATATCTTCGCCGACACTGACGGTTGCTCGAGTCATGATTATTTCTGTGTAGCGACGTTCGTCCAGCACTTGAACCAGGCCAGCTGCCAAAGCCAACAAAGTTTTGCCAGTGCCAGCTGTACCCGTCAGAGTCACGAAATCGATCTCTGGGTCCATCAGCATATTCAGGGCGAAATTTTGTTCTCTGTTGCGAGTAGTGATGCCCCAAGCAGCATTCTTTAAGTGGCTGTAGTCTTTGAGGGTTTTGAATACCGCAGCTTTACCGCGAATCTCTGTGACCCTGGCATATAAGCTGGGCTCACCGGGGGATTCAAAGTAGATGAATTGGTTGATGTGCATATTGGCAACTACTGAACCGCTGATTCGATAGTAGGTGTGCCCTGCGCTTTGCCAACTTTCCACCGTTTTTGTTTGCGTGGACCAAAAGTCTTGAGACAAGGCCAGAGCGCCTGAGTACAGGAGATCGCCATCTTCAAGAGTCTTGTCGTTTTGATAGTCTTCAGCGTGTAAACCCAATGCTCGCGCTTTGACCCGCATGTTGATGTCTTTACTGACCAACACCACTTGTCGCTTGGGGTAAACATCACCGAGTGCTTTGACAACGCCCAAAATTTGGTTGTCAGCTTTTCCCTGTGGAAGGCTGGTAGGCAGGTCGAAAGTCAGCGGTACCGTTTGGAAGAACAGTTTTCCGCCCACATCTTTGTGACCGGTTGACGATAACTCCAAACCTGTAGATATGTCAGAGTTGCTGATACCAACCAATGCGTCAAGCGTGCGACTGGTTTGGCGGGCATTGCGCGCAACTTCAGTCATGCCCTTTTTGTTGCTGTCGAGCTCTTCCAAAACTATCATGGGAAGAAAAATGTCGTGTTCTTCAAAACGGAACAAACACATTGGGTCGTGCATCAAAACATTGGTGTCGAGCACAAAGAGTTTTTGTGCGGATAATTTCTTTTTGGACACCACAGCACTCACAGTCTCAGCTTTCAGTTGGCTACTATCTGTTTTGTTAACAGACAGCGCTTGTTTTTTTTCAGATTTTCGCGAGGCGGCAGGTTTTGAAAGTTCAGTGAACTCTTTGGGTTCAATCACAGGGCCAGTCAATATTTTTGACAACGAAGACGTACTATTTTTTTTGCGAGCATCCAAACTTGACTTTGGTGTCGTTGTCTTCGCTTGAAGTAGGTCTGCTTTTTTTCGTGGTGCAGGCGGAAGTGGCATGTATCAAGCAGCAGCAGTAGATTTTTTCAGGGCTTTAACGGCTTTGAGAACTTCGTCTACATGGCCAGGTACTTTGAGGCCGCGCCATTCTTGTTTGAGCACCCCATCAGATCCAATCAGGAATGTGCTGCGCTCAATCCCTTTGACTTTTTTACCGTACATGATCTTATTTTTTACGACCCCGAACATATGGCACATTTTTTCTTCGGTATCAGCAATCAATTCAAAAGGAAGTTCTAATTTTTCTTTGAAGCTGTCGTGTGACCTCATGTTGTCACGCGATACGCCAAATATCACTGCACCAGCCTTTGTGAAATCCTTGAATTTGTCCCGAAATTGCATGGCTTCAGTGGTGCAGCCCGGCGTGTTGTCTTTGGGATAAAAGTAGAGAATCACAGTTTGACCAACGTGAGACTGGTTGGTTACTTTGATGCCGCCAGTGGCGTTTGCTTCAAATTCGGGGAGGTGTTTATTGAGAACAATCGCCATGGTTCAGAATCCGTTGTGACTTTTTAGCCAAAGAAAATCTTTGGTAGAAATGCATTTTATCTCTAAATGGCCAAGCGTAAGTTGGCGGAGGATTCGGTGCCTGCTTGTTGTTGCTGGTGCCAGTTAAATAACGGCTTCTTCGAGTAGTAACACTGCAGTAACTTGGCGACCTTCAGAGGCTAACACATTGAATGTTCGGCACGCTGCAGCGGTACCCATGGTCTCTACTCCTACGCCGTTGTTCATGAATGAAATCAAGTTGCAGGGAGGGATGAAAAATTGTTTTTTCCCGCAGCCCAAAAGCAAAATTTCACAGCCTGTTTTGAGCACCAAATCGCTTTGATCGGGCATGTCATTGAATAAGGGGTTTCCAAGCCATGGTTCTACAAAGCCGTGAGCACTGACAAGCAAGTGGTGGGAATAAGATTTTCCGTTAACTGCGATCCAACTGGGGCCATATGCGGTAATAGATAAGAGGTCTGATCGATCAGGCTGTAATTTCATCGTGTCAACCAGAGTAAATGAGGAAAAACCCCCAAAATTATGTTCAAATTATAGACTTTTCGTGAAAATTGAACATGGAGTTGAGTTGAAAACCATTCAAAAATCATCCAAGCTGGACAATGTTTGTTACGACATTCGCGGCCCTGTCTTAGAAAAAGCGCGTCAGATGGAAGAAGAAGGGCACAAGATCATCAAACTTAACATCGGAAATCTTGCGGTGTTTGGTTTCGATGCGCCTGAAGAAATACAACAAGACATTATTCGAAATTTGCCAGGTGCTGCCGCTTATTCTGACAGCAAAGGCATTTTTGCAGCACGTAAAGCGGTGATGCAATATAGCCAGCAACAAGGCATAGACGGTGTCGGATTAGATGATATTTATTTAGGTAATGGGGCCAGTGAATTGATCGTGATGGCAACCAATGCCCTACTCAATACGGGCGATGAGTTGTTGCTTCCGGCCCCTGACTACCCTTTGTGGACGGCCGCAGTCAGTTTGTCAGGCGGCACACCTGTGCATTACCTGTGTGACGAGGCCAATGGATGGATGCCTGATTTGCAAGATATCAAATCGAAAATCACAAAAAATACCAAAGGCATTGTTGTTATCAATCCCAACAACCCAACAGGCGCTCTTTATTCAGACGAGCTTTTAAAAGGTATTGTTGAACTCGCCAGAGAACATGGCCTCATCATTTTTGCTGATGAGGTTTACGACAAAGTTTTGTATGACGATGTGCACCACACAGCACTTGGAAGCTTGTCTAAAGATGTCTTGACCTTAACGTTTAATTCGCTGTCTAAAAGCTATCGGTCTTGCGGATACCGTGCCGGCTGGTTGATTGTTTCGGGTGACAAAAAGCCTGCCAAAGATTACATTGAGGGTTTGAATATGCTCTCGTCTATGCGCTTGTGCGCCAATGTGCCCGGTCAAAGTGCTATTCAAACCGCACTTGGGGGCTACCAAACCATCAATGACTTGATCAAGCCTGGCGGTAGATTGCGCCGACAACGTGACCTGGCTTATGAATTGATCACTGCCATACCCGGGGTCACTTGCGTGAAACCGCAGGCTGCTTTGTATATGTTCCCTAAGCTTGATCCAAAGATGTATCCCATTAAAAACGATCAGCTATTTATCAATGAATTATTGCAAGACACGAAAGTACTATTGGTTCAAGGAACAGGGTTTAATTGGCCATCGCCAGACCATTTCCGTATCGTTTTCTTGCCCCACGAGGATGAACTCCGTGTTGCTATAAACCGTATCGCTAAGTTTTTGGACAACTACCGAAAGAACCCCACATGTTGAAACCTATGCAGATTGGCCTGATTGGTTTTGGCACAGTGGGCAGTGGTACCTATCAATTATTAAAACGCAACCAACATCAGATTCAAAGACGCCTGGGCCGTGCGTTGCATATCAGCATGGTTGCTGATTTGGATACAGAAAAAGTCAAATCGGTGGTTGACGCAGATTGCATCGTGGTTTCCGATGCAAACGAGATCATTTCTCGACCAGATATCGATGTTGTGATTGAGTTAATTGGTGGTTATGGCTTTGCCCTAGAAGTGGTGTCAAAAGCGCTGCAATCTGGAAAGCACGTGGTAACAGCCAATAAAGCCTTGTTAGCCACTCACGGCCAGACAATTTTTCAATTGGCCAGAAAAAATGCTTGCATGGTGGGCTTTGAGTCATCCGTCGCAGGCGGAATTCCAATCATCAAAGTGGTGCGAGAAGGCTTGGCCGCCAACCAAATCGAATGGATAGCGGGCATCATCAACGGAACGACCAATTTCATATTGACGCAAATGCATGAAAAGTCATGGACATTTGCACATGCTTTGGAGCAAGCCCAAGCATTGGGTTACGCTGAAGCAGATCCAACTTTTGACATTGAGGGAACGGATGCTGCACATAAGTGCAGTTTGCTCGCAGCAATTGCATATGGCATTCCTATTCCCTTTCCCCAAGCTTATGTTGAGGGCATCACGCAACTTCAATCTAAAGACATGCAATTTGCAGCCCAATTAGGGTATCGAATCAAATTGTTAGGAATTACAAAGCGCACACAAAGAGGTGTTGAAGTTCGGGTACACCCCTGTTTGATTTCGGAGCGTTCTTTGATCGCCAATGTAGAAGGTGTAATGAATGCTGTCATGGTGCATTCCGATGCATTGGGTACAAGTATGTATTACGGTAAGGGGGCCGGCGGGGAACCCACTGCAAGTGCGGTGATTGCAGATTTGATTGACATATCCAGAGCACAAACTAATGTTGTCGAAAATCGTATTCCCCATTTGGCTTTTCAAGATGAGTCCATCGAATTTCCTGATATTTTGGATATCGAGGCTGTGCTCACTTGTAACTACTTAAGAATCTCTGTTGCTGATCAACCGGGAGTTTTGGCCAGTATCACAAGTATTTTGGCTGAGTATGGAATAAGTGTTGACGCCATGCTGCAGCAGCCTGCTGATGCAACCAGCAAGCAAACCGAACTCATCATTTTGACCCATGAAGCCAAAGAGGGGGTGATGAACCAAGCTATTACAAAAATTCAAAAATTACCTATGGTTTTGCTTCCGGTGGTTCGTATTCGCAAGGAAGATTTCAACTGATGTTTTATATTTCTACCCGAGGCCATTCGGTAAAAAAGAAATTTTGTGACATTTTGCTTGAGGGATTGGCGCCTGATGGCGGTTTATATCTTCCGCAATACTATCCAAAAATTCATTCAGACGAGTTACAACGGTTGCGTGGCATTTATTCAAAAAAAGGCTATGCCTACTTAGCTTTTGAAATTTTAAGTTTATATATAGATGATATTCCGCACGATGATCTTCTTGCGCTATGCACTAAAACGTATACGGAACAAATTTTTGGCAGTCACTTGATCACGCCGCTTCGAAAATTAGATGCAAATATTTCAATTCTTGCATTGTCGAATGGGCCGACCTTGGCCTTCAAAGATATGGCTATGCAGTTGCTTGGTAATTTGTTTGAGTATGAACTGCTGAGAACAAATCAGCAACTTAATATTTTCGGGGCGACATCAGGTGACACAGGAAGTGCAGCTGAGTATGCAATGCGTGGCAAAAAAGGGGTTCGTGTCTTTATG